>NZ_JBKKHP010000016.1:0-64329 GCF_046613985.1 Niallia laureatilytica
TTTTATAACGCAAGTTATAAAAACGATTATTGTTGACGTTTTGTTTGTTCAGTTTTCAAAGAGCAATTTCATGCCGCTCTCTCAAGCGACTTTATCAATTTAACATAACCAAAACTCATTGTCAAATATTTTTTAACTTTTTTATTTTGGTGTTTTTTGTCGAAGTGACGTTTATTAATATAGCAAGTTATCTAAACTTCGTCAACAACTATTTAGAAGTTTTTTATATTTTTTCATCCAGGTACTTATTATCCTTAATGATATAATTCATACACTCTTTTGGAGAAGCAACTCTTTTGAACAATGAAAAAAGGTCTTTATACCTTTCTACCATTGATTTCTTGACAACAATATCAATTCTTTCATCACCTAGATCCAACAATATTTCGTCTAATTCCCGTTTAATCAAATACTCTATTTCCTTCACTTCTCTTTGCGTTAATAGTAGTCCTACCATATGGCTCCTCCTTGATGTACTTGTGTGAAATTTTATTATTCCTATATACAGCCTCTGCAATCTAGGAGAGATGATATCCATCATCAACAAATATAATGGCACTTTGTCTCAGTATTATTGCCATCTTATATTTTTTTATGAATAAACTTTTTTTGTTATTTTCATTTCTTTCTCTGCATAGGATGAACCAAGCAGTAAATTGGACGAGGTGAGCTTAGTATGAATAACTTTTATGTACTTAATGGCAAAAGGTTGAAGCAGTTAACATTAATCGTTGTCGTATCTTTCTTTACCGCTTGGTTCTTGTATATGGAAAACATTGTACAAGTCCCTGTCTTTTCATCAAAGGATGGACCTAAAGCAGTTTATAAAGGAGAAAAGGGTATTGCATTGACATTCAACATCGGATGGGGCGATGAAAAAGCTGAGCCGATATTGGATATATTAAAAAAAGAGAAAGTGACCGCTACCTTTTTTCTCGCTGGTTCTTGGGCTGAAAGACATCCTGACCTCATCGCAAGAATCGTTAAGGAAGGCCATGAAATTGGTATCCTCGGCTATGACTATGTTGATTATTCCGATGTAAAAGAAGAAAAGATTAATCAAGATGTTTCAAAAGCAAAAACAGCATTTGAAAAACTGAAAGTGGAGAATATCTCCTTATTCAGAGCACCAACAGGGCATTTTGACCAAAAGGCTTTAACCATCACAAACAGGTACAACTACACACTTGTTCATTGGAGTGTTGATTCTAAAGATTGGACAAATCCAGGAACCGAACAAATTGTTAAAAACGTTGCTCCGGCAAAAAAAGGAGATATTGTATTGCTTCATGCATCAGATTCAGCTAAGCAGACAGCTAACGCACTGCCAGCGATAATCGACAATCTCAAAGACAAAAACTTGAAGTTCGTTTCTGTAACAGAAATGCTTTCAAACGCTGACTCAAGTTCAAAAGAAGTGAATTAATTCCCATAACATAAAGGTCCTTGATGATTTATTTCATTAAGGGCCTTTATCATTATCCCCTATTCCCGGCAAAACATATCCTGCAAACTTGAAATCGAAAGGAATAATAAATAAAAAACAAAGCATCCTAATGAACAGGGATATTTCCTTTTGAAAGGAGCAGCTGCAATGTTCAAAAAATACAGCATCGTCCTGCTTTTATCTCTTTCCATTTTAAGCGGATGTTCAGCCGGCGAGTCTGCGCAACAGATGGACTATGACCAAACCAAAAAAATGGTAGTAGATATACTAAAAACCGATGACGGAAAAAAAGCAATACGTGATGTTATTGGGGATGAAGAAATTAAGGAAAATCTCGTAATGAATGAAGAGGCTGTAACAAAGACCATTGAATCTACTTTAGTTTCTGATAAAGCAGCTAAGTTTTGGACAGAGAAATTTAAAGATCCGGAATTTGCAGAAACAATGGCAAAAAGCCTGAAAACAGAGAATGAGAAATTACTCAAAGACTTGATGAAGGATCCAGATTATCGAAAGATGATGGTCGAACTACTGCAAGACCCGGCAATTGAATCAGACTTGAAAAATGTGTTAAAAAGCACAGAATATCGAGAACATCTAATGCAGGTTATGCAGGAATCAATGGATACACCTGAATTCAAGAAAAAGTTTCAGGAAATGCTCGACAAAGCAGCTAAAGAGGCAGCCTCTAACTTTAATACTAAGTCCTTTAAAATCTAGTCAAAATAAGAAAGCAGGGAATCCCCTGCTTTCTTTTATTTAGGCTTCTTATTTTCCTACCTTTTGAATGACCTTCTCTGCAATCTTTATATAGATATCGCCTATTACATGTTCCTGCCCATAAACAGAAGGGGCAAAATCATTTTTATCCCAATCAGGCTGACCTAACGGAAGCTGTCCCAACATGGAGGTTTGCAAATCCTCTGCCAACTTCTTGCCCCCGCCTTGTCCAAACACATATTCCTTTTCTCCTGTTAATTTACTCTCAAAGTAGGACATATTTTCAATAACACCTAATATCTCATGTTCCGTTTTTATTGCCATTGCTCCCGCTCTAGCTGCTACAAATGCTGCAGTAGGATGTGGAGTTGTTACAATTATTTCTTTGCTAGAAGGTAGCATCGTATGTACATCTAAAGCTATATCACCTGTTCCAGGTGGCAAGTCTAGAATGAGATAATCTAAATCTCCCCACTCCACTTCTTGCAAAAAGCTTGTCAGCATTTTCCCGAGCATAGGACCTCTCCAAATGATTGGGGCATTATCCTCAACAAAGAAACCCATAGAAATGACCTGTACTCCTAAACGCTCTACAGGTATAATTCGATCATTTACCACTTCCGGTCTCTTCGTTATTCCCATCATATCAGGAACACTAAATCCATATATATCTGCATCTAGAAGCCCAACCTTTTTTCCAAGCCTTGCCATAGAAACAGCCAAGTTGACAGAAACAGTTGATTTACCAACCCCTCCCTTTCCGCTGGCCACAGCAATATATGTAGGGGAATTCTTATTTTCCATCTCAGCATGTTCTGCTTGTATCTCCCGGACTAGGGCACTTGAAAGTTCAGTGAATCGCATACCAACAGTCTGCACCCCATTTTGTTTAAGTATGCTGACAACTTCCTGCTGCAATTCCATTTGTGCAGGAGATCCCATTTCCGCAACTGCTAACTTAATGCTGACATGTGACTTTTCTGCATCCCATTTTAAATCCTTTATGGAATTCAATTCTAACAATGTCTTATGTAAAAAAGGATCTGTTATCTGTTCTATCATGCGTTCAATCGCTTCTGCGTTTAAAATGACAATCCCCTCCTCTTTTTAGTAAGTATAACATAGAAAATGATAACCTTTACATATTTCAGATTCTCCCTTTATATTTCCCAGGAATTACGGGAGAAAAGAATAAGGAGAATCAGCCTATAGCTATTCCCCTTTAATTGCATCCTCGTTAGAAAAATATCGATTAACACCTTTATAGATGGATGCAGCTATTTTATTTTGGTACTCCTTATCCATTAAGTTCTTTTTCTCTGCAGGATTGGATAGAAAACCAATTTCCACTAAAGCACCTGGCTTTTTGGCATACTTTAAAATATAAACACTGTTTAGTGGCTTTGCTTTTCTTGTTGTGTTTTCCAGGTTATCAATCAGCTCATCTTGAATAAACTTTGCGGCAATCTCATTATCCTCCAGCTGTGGGGAAAAGAAGGTTTGTGCTCCGCTCCATTTAGAGGACGGAATGGCATTCAGATGTATACTTAAAAACAAATCAGCATCTGAGGAATTAATCATATTGAGCCTTTCCTTCAGGTCTGCTACCTTCCGATTGCGATATCCCTTTACATCATCCCCTGCTAAATCCTTATCTTCCTCTCTAGTCATTATAACTAGCGCGCCTTGTTCTTGAAGATAATCGCGGATTTTTAAGGATACATCCAAAGCAACATCTTTCTCTAACACTTCCTCATCACCCGCTCCACCATCTGGGCCACCATGACCAGGATCAATGACAATAATTTTCCCGGTTAAAGGCAAATTCCAAGCGTCCCATGAATCATCATCAGAAAAGTCAAATTGCAAGATGAAAAAAAGAAGGATGAGTCCCACTGCAAATATACTGATTTTAAGTTTTTTATTCACTGTCCTAGTCAATCCCTCCTGCTGCTCGTCCTTATTCTAAATATATGGGACAAGGAGGCAATTTAGAACAAACCAGAAAAAAATCAAGCGGTGTGCGCACCGCCTGATTTTAATGAAGTCTAAGTTTTTTTCTTTTAATTGCTTTATTAAAACCCTCTAACCACCATGCATTTACGAATTGTTCACAAAGATAGTATAGCGATTCATTTTTACTGCTTTCTTCACTTCCCCAGTAGAGGAGAAAATGAAATAATGTATCCTTTAAATGTTTATCTTCTTCTAAGCATCTATTTTTAATAGTGGGGATATCTTCACCCCATGCGCTGAACTTGCTAAAGTTTGCCCCTAACAAAAATGCTTCAATAGCTACATCATAACAAGCCTCTTCCATACCTTCGTTCATAATAACGCTTGATGTCAATTGAGATGAGCCAAAATAACGAGCAACCTTTTCTTTTAAATCCTTTACAGAAAGCTCTTTAAGAACAGATCTTTCATATTTTATTTGTTTTTCTCTTTTTTTTAAATCGAAGTTCATAATAACTGTCACTGATTTCACCTCTTGAAAATAGTTTTTAACTAATCGAGAGGAGCAATTCAAGGATAAGGCTAATTTCCATATCCAAATAATATGGATGTTTCTATATATGGAAAAATGTAAGACGGATAATAAAAATCAAGAGAATAACCCATAATAATATAGAAAAAATGATAAGTATGAGGTGCTTAAATGAATCAGTCATTAGCCTATGTAAGAGAAGTTTTATCTCTGTATACAGACCGTTCAGATACTGGAAAAAGCATTTACAGCAAAATGATGAAGGGTCATTATAAATCAGAAGAAGCATTTGTCCGCGAATTATCCGAAGAAGAAAGTAGCTTCTTAAATCAAGTATTAGAAGAGGAAATACAGCATGCTAAAAACGAGCAAGACTCCAAAAGGGCTCACCACCTAAACGACATATATGAACTGTTGTTTTAAACAAAAAGGTCAGGCTGCGCACTAGATATAAATCTAGATGTGTGCCTGACCTTTCTTATTAGCGTTCTCTGCCATCCTCATCTTCAACATAAGGATCATGCTCATATGCAGGCAAATCTCCGAAGCTCGTCATGATTCCTTCTTCATCTAAGCTCTGCTCA
This sequence comes from Niallia laureatilytica, assembly GCF_046613985.1. NCBI lineage: Bacteria > Bacillati > Bacillota > Bacilli > Caryophanales > Bacillaceae > Niallia > Niallia laureatilytica. The sequence continues at coordinate 5,240 of NZ_JBKKHP010000016.1, forward strand.
TATCTTTTATGCTGCTGATTAGGATATACCGTGATATTTTTTCCCTCTATATCAACACCTACAAAATTTTCATACTCCTCTACGTACCCAACATTTTCATAAGAATCAATGGAGAGATCATTATAATGATCAAATACAGGATGAACAAAGTCAGATGGAGTCTCTGACGTACCAAAGCTCTCAACATCCTGCCAGGAATCCTCCGCATCATATGCAACTGTTTCATCCTGTTCATCCATGTCAAACTTTCCAAATGGAGGCATAAGCACACCTTCCTCTACCGGCCGCTCGTGTGAAACAACTTGGTCCGGGGTATGCTCAATGCAATATCTTGCTGTTGGAAGAGCTTCAAGTCTTTCAAGAGGAATTTCCTTTCCACATTCTTCACATTTTCCATATGTTCCATTTTCAATTGCCTTTAACGCATTTACAACACCAGCATATTCAAATCTATAATGCTCATTTAAGGCAATATCCTTTTCTCTTTCATATAACTCGGTGCCCTCATCTCCTGGGTGATTATCATAACTCGATAATTCCCCAACCGAATCATGTGCATGACTGCGGATTAAACCTAAGTGATCATTTATATCATATCTTTCTTCTATGTCTTGTTTTTCATTTTCTAACAGTGATTGGAATTCATTAAGTTGTTGTTTAGTCAGCATGAGATTTTTCCTTTCATTAAATCTTTTGCCTTATTAGTATGAACGAAAAAAACAAGAACATTGAAGGAAATATGTACTTGTATACACTTCATTGATTGGGGAACGATAGGAAAAGATGTCACTACTGCTTATCAATGCGAATTTCCTTTGTCCGCATCCTATACCAATAATAAAAGCCAGCAGCTGCTTCATACGGAATATCCGATATTTCAGTATGTACAATTGGCTTTGAACGGTTGACAATATCAATTGTCGCTAAACCAAATCGCTTTTGCCAACGGGACTGTCCTACTTCAATCTCGATTACTTTATTTCTTTTTGTGAGAAATAAGGACGTTTGGAAGCTGCCTGTTTTAATCTGGATATATTCATCCTTTACTATATAGCGGCTGTTCACGAAGTCCAGAGTTCGTAATAGATAAACAAACAGCAATACGGCAAACGATGCATACCATAAACCTGGTTTAAAAATACATAGAGCAATTAATGATATAATCCATAAATAGCTCGGTCTTAACAACCTTGCTGCTAGCGCGTTCTTCGGCAGGCTAGTCATTTTTGAATGAATTTTGTACTCAGGCAATAATTCATGAACAATTTCATATGCTTTCTCTATCGGCAAAAACGGATAAAGAGAGTTTGTCTTTAAATCTTCTTCCCCTGTCTCCCCTGCACTGACTAACTTGACCTCTGCAAGTTTCAGGATTCTTTTCAAAGGCGATTGGATCACTTCAATTGCTTGCACCTTCTCTTTTAAGATAGAAAATGCAACCTCATCCACAAGTCCTTTTCTAATATAAATTCTATTGCTGTCAGATAATATTTGGTATTTTCCATATCTCCAGTACGTGGAGATTACACCATAAGCAACTGCAGCTATTGTAAAAAGAAACAGCAGTATAGCGATCATCCACCAGTATCTCATAATGCTGCTAAACCAATCCCCCATTTTATTTGTAACAGGGAAAACATCTTCTACATTGGAATAGATAGAAAAAACAACAGGAATTAGTGCAAAAAAACTAAATGATGTAAAGGATGCCTTTAAGACATCTTTTTTTGACGCTATAAAGTGAATCTGTCTGTCATTTGTTTTCTCCACCGTATATTCTATGTTATCCTCAGCCGCTTCATCAGGTACATCCATATACTCAGTTGAAGCTATAGTCTCCAGCCAATCTGCTTCCTTTCGAGAGACAGCAGGCAGTGCAATCGAACCATTATCCCCTGACTCACCAGTTTCCATAGTAATGGAAGAGATATTAAATAACTTATGGATAACAGTAGTGCGTCTTTGAATATTTTGTATCTTATTTAAGTAAATAACCCGCTCTGATTTTTTTATGACACCCGATATAATATGAATAGCTTCATCTTTCACTGTATAACGGTAGAAGCACCAATCAAAGATTATATAAACAATGGCAATAAGTATAAATACTGCAAATAAATACTGTAAAGCTATCCAAACCTTATTGTCTGTGCCAAAATGGATGACATAAAGAAAGAAAATAAATATTATATTGGTTTTAACCAATGTAATGAGGTCCAGCAGCATTTTTACCGGATGCAGCCTTACTGTTCTCCCTTCCATCATTCCACTTCCTTTATTTTTGCATAATGTGCTATCTGATCCCTTAGTTCTCGTGCTTCTTCTTGCGGTATAGCTGGTATTTTATGACTGCTGCCCATTGTGCCGACAGAGATGGAATACAGCTCGTATTTTCTTAATAATGGCCCTTGAATAAGTTCAACAGATTGTACCTTTGTCATCGGAATGAGTTGATGCTGTTTATTCCAGATACCTGATTTCAATTGAATGAACTCTTCATCCACATCATAACGCCAATATTTTTGCTTTAATGACGGTTCAAGAATAATCCCCCAAATTGCGGATAATACTGTTAGCCCAAGAAGCCCAATTATTATCCAGCCTATCCAGTACTTCCAATCAAAATAAACATCTAAATAATATACTATGCCAAGTACAACTAGAATTCCCCCATTTAGGAGAGCTTCCGATATCCGCCACACTTTCATTGCCTTTTCAGAAATACATCTATTCGGTTCCTCAATTTTTGTATACATTCTTCATTCACCTCCAAGCCTTGTAATTGTTATACGGGTGAAAAGCCAGATTAGTTTCTACTATTTCCAAAAAACGTTATTATTTAAGTATTTTTATTCAAAGAAATTAGTAGTTAAAAATAGGCCAATAGGTTCTGTTTTCCTAATTTTGTTAACGTATGATAGATTATGAAAGCGTTTCAAAAATTAAGAGAAAAGGAGTTGATAAAGCCGATAATCACTTAGTTCACCACAACGGAGCTCCTCCCTCATACATAACATCGCCTCTTAGAATGGAGTTGTCCTTTGGCAAGTAATTTTCCATTTCAAAATGAAGGAGATCTGTCAATGAAAACAAATCATATGCGGGTTTTGCTGTCCGCCATTCTAGCTTTTGTATTGATGATTCCCAGCGCTGCCTTTGCAGAAAAAGATAAACAAAAATCCCCTTCTAGCACAAATCCTAGTTTTCAAAATGTATCTGTTCATGATCCATCTATTATCAAGGATGGTGACACATACTATGTATTTGGTTCTCATATTGAAGCAGCCAAGTCAAACGATTTAATAAATTGGGAGACATTCACAAATGGGTATACAACACCTAATAACAAGCTGTATGGAGATTTATCCAAAAATTTAGCCGGATCATTCAAATGGGCTGGCGAAAATGACTCCGACAGCAAAGGAGGTTTTGCTGTTTGGGCTCCGGATGTTTTCTGGAACGAAAATTATGTTAATAAGGATGGTAGCAAAGGTGCTTACATGATTTACTACAGTGCTTCCTCCACATATATACGCTCAGCGATCGGTTATGCAGTTTCTCAAAATATTGAAGGTCCATTTGAATATGTCGACACCATTGTGTATTCAGGTTTCACAAAACAAAGTGCAAAAGATGCTAACAGCAATGTTGATAAAAAATGGGTAAATACAAATATCAGTAACTTAATAAGCTCTAAAGAATTAACAAATGAAAACGACAGCTGGTTTAATGCTGACGGCTCCTATAACAATAATCTTTATCCTAATGCGATTGATGCTAATGTGTTCACAGCTGCTGACGGCAAGTTGTGGATGACATATGGTTCTTGGTCTGGCGGAATTTATCTGTTGGAAATTGATAAGAAAACTGGAAAACCAATTTATCCTGGCAAAGACGGAAAAACAAAGGACGGCAGAATGATTGACCGCTACTTCGGCACAAAAATCGCCGGAGGCTATTACAAATCTGGAGAAGGTCCGTATGTGGTTTATGATAAAAATACGAAATATTATTATCTGTATGTGACATATGGCTGGTTAGGTGCTGATGGAGGTTATAATATGAGGCTGTTCCGTTCCAAATCACCTGATGGTCCTTATGTAGATGCAAGTGGTCAATCTGCAGTGCTACCTGGGAATGTTGACAATTCTCCATACGGAAATAAGGTAATGGGAAATTTCCTGTTTGAACGAAGAATTGGCGATCCAGGAACTGGTATCGGAGTCGGCTATGTATCTCCTGGGCATAACTCAGCTTTCATCGATTCTAAAACTGGGCAGCATTTCTTAGTATTCCATTCCCGCTTCCCTGAAACAGGTGAAATGCATGAAGTACGTGTCCATCAAATGTTCATGAACAGTGAAGGCTGGCCTGTTGCAGCACCATACCGCTACAGCGGGGAAAAGTTAGAAAAAGTGAATAGACAAAATCTTATAGGCCAATATCAGTTCATTAATCATGGAAAAGCTTATTCAGGCGATATTACAGAATCAGTTTATATTGAACTGAATAAAAACGGTAAAATAACAGGAGATGCGACAGGTACTTGGAAAAAAACAAGTCATAACGAAGCAGAAATAAAAATCGATGGCAGTACCTATAACGGTGTGTTTGTCCGCCAATGGGATGAAACGTCCAAAAGCTATGTGATGGCATTTACAGCAATGTCAAACGAAGGAGTTACAATCTGGGGCAGCAAAATGGAAGATAAGTCAGACAAGGAAATAGTCCAGGATGTAAAAACCGACCTAAACCTTGGTGATACAGCTAACGTAGTTTCAAATATATCCTTGCCGACTGAGGGAACCCGTCATACAACAATTACTTGGAAAACCTCTGATTCAAATCTCATATCAGCAACAGGTGCAGTAACACGTCCAGAGGCTGGTGCTGCCAGTAAAGAAGCAACGCTAACCGCAACTATTACAAAAGGCAAGTCCACGACTACTAAAACCTTCGTCATTACTGTTTTGCCATATAAGGAAAATGGCTTGGCAGCCCAATACTCATTCGAAGGTGATTTAAGTGACAGCAATGCACAATTCGGCAGCGGTACAGTGACAGGAAATAGAATTGATAATAATGGTGGAACAATCTCCTATACAGATGGAGTAAACGGAGGAAAAGCAGCAAAATTTGACGGAGCTTCAGGCATCCGCTTGCCAAACGGATTAATATCTAGTGATAGCTATAGTGTTTCTCTCTGGATTAAACCAGAACAGCTGACGCAATACACTACTACTTTCTTCGGTGCAAGAGACAGTAACAACTGGATAAGTCTGCTTCCATATGGCACAGGAAATGGAAGCACAGAAGTATGGTCAGGCAGCTCTACATGGTATGATGCATCTGTCGGCAGCCAAATAAAAACGGGTGAGTGGACACATCTTGCTTTTACAGTTGATAAGGATGCGATCTCCGTGTACGTAAACGGAAATGAAAAATATAAAGGCACAGGATTCCCAAACATATTCACAACGGCTAGCACAAGCTTTAGTTTAGGCGTGAACTGGTGGGACCCACCATTTAAAGGTAGCATGGATGAATTGAAGATTTATGATGGCTCACTTACAGCTGATGAAATAAGCAACCTTGCTCAAAGGAACGAATAAGTGATGGAAAGGCCCGTAAAAAGAACGGGTCTTTCTTCTCTGTTTATCTTCCCCATCCCCTCTTTTTATACTTCTAGATTCATTCTTTTAGCAATTCACACCATAAATAAAATAAAGTTCCCAAAGGCAAATGTTTGAGAGCAAGAAATCACTTATAAGGACTGAGGTACGTCCCCCACTATAAAAAAGCAAATATCAATTGCACAAGGTATGAAGGTTACGTTTCCTATATTCATTTCTAATTACACCACTCGTGATGACTTATGGAAGTTATGTGGAAATCATAGTAATATTTACTTAGCCATTATTTTAATCTAAAAGGCCAATGAATAGAAAAGCAAGTATAAAACGAACGGAAGTTTATGAATTCGGAGAGTCCGTGCATTAGCAAAGGTTTTCCATGAATCTTCTGAAACATTAAAATTAGATGAATTGAAATTAATGCAGAGTGTACATGAAAATACAGATCCTTGGACAGGGGAAGCTCGAAGAAAATTTACTTCAATGCTTGATGAGACAGCTACATTATTTCAAAGACTTTCAGACAATTTATTTCAAATCAGTCGAGAATTAGAAAGCTCTGCAAATAATGTTGAAAGAGTTAGAGAAGAGACTGAAAGACAATGACAGTTAGATCGTCTTGCTTGTATTAACGATGAGTAGCAGTAAATTAAATGAATATATAGAGGTGCCATATGAAATCAAAAAATAGAGATCAAAAAAGTTTAGAAAAGGAAGGCTGGATCCTCCCTGATAAAAATAAGAAAAATAAAGATGGTAGTTTGCTCCCCGGTTGTAGTGATATCTTTATTTTGTTCATTCAATTTGGTTTTTTGGCACATCAAACGACCAGTCTTTTTAAGAAGATATTATAAAAAACAACATCATCATTTTCTTTATTTAAGTTAACAGTTTTACAAATTTGACTTAGATTATCAGGTTGTGATTGATCAATATATTTATCCTTATATGACAGATGATGCGAAAACTATGTGGAATCAAAAAGTTAATTTGGACAAACTGTTGAAAATAGCCAAATACGTGCGACAAAAACAAAATATTGATTAACGGTCAATAGTTTAATTACAAAGGATAACCCTGAAGATATATCTTCAGGGTTATCCTTTGTTCAAGAAACAGCAGCTATAAAATAAATGCGCTTATTAAGAAATGCTAATTATCTTAATAATTTTTTCCATTCAGCTTATTTTAATCAGTCCTCGATTTAGAATATCCCGCCAAAAGCTTCTATAAACCAATTGAAGAAGTTTAACCTATATTATTATATAACGTTACTAACTTTTAAAGGCCCCCTGCATCATAAATTAAAAGATATTTAAGCTCTAGAATGATTAGATGTGAAGATTTATATTTAGGAGTTAACATAGGCCGCCGTCAGAGATAATTTTCAGACATAAAAAAGACCCTTTCCACAAAAGTGGAAAGGGTCTTTGAAACGCAAAATTAACGTTTTGAGAACTGAGGTGCACGACGAGCGCCTTTAAGACCGTATTTTTTACGTTCTTTCATACGAGCGTCACGAGTTAGCAATCCAGCACGTTTAAGTGTTGGACGGTATTCAGGATCTGCTTGTAGTAAAGCACGAGCGATACCATGACGGATAGCTCCAGCTTGACCAGTGTAACCTCCACCGCTAACGTTTACTAGGATATTGTAGCTTCCAGTAGTTTCAGTAGCTACTAATGGTTGTTTTACAACTTCACGCAAAGCTGCAAATGGAATATAGTTTTCAATTTCACGACCATTGATGATGATTTGACCGTCGCCTGGTACTAAACGTACACGTGCAACGGAACTTTTACGACGACCAGTACCGATATATTGAACCTGTGCCATTTTTTTTACCTCCCTTATTAATTATCCGCGAAGTTCGTAAACTTCTGGTTGTTGTGCTTGGTGCGGATGCTCGCTACCAGCGTATACATGTAATTTTTTAAACATTTGACGACCAAGAGAATTCTTTGGAAGCATGCCTTTGATAGCAAGCTCAAGCATTTTCTCAGCGTAGTTTGTACGCATTTCTAAAGCTGTTCTTTGCTTTAGTCCACCTGGATGCATTGTGTGACGGTAGTAAATTTTATCAGTCAATTTTTTACCAGTCAATTCGATTTTTGAAGCATTTAAAAGAATAACATGATCACCAGTGTCCACATGTGGTGTGAAAGTTGGTTTGTGTTTACCACGTAGAATTGATGCTACTTCACTAGCAAGACGACCTAAAGTTTTGCCTTCAGCATCAATCACGTACCATTTACGGTCAACAGTATTTGAATTAGCCATGAACGTTGTACGCATGAGTTTCCCTCCTGAATGTAAGTTTTTAATTTTTTGTTTGTTTTAATGATTTACGTCTATATGTTCACACAATAAGTTTCCGGGGCTTAATGTGGGTTTATAATACATACCATATTATGATATATGCTAGAGTGGCATATGTCAAGAAAATGTTACACCAGGTTTAGTTGTTATGAATATTTCTTGAAAACCTGGCTCTTTCGGCCCTAATAAAAGACCTTCCAAAGATAAAGTCCGTTTGCAGAAGCTGTCTTTCCTGCGGCTTTGCGGTCTTTCTTCTCTAGTATCTCTTTAATGGATTCCGGCTTTCGTTTGCCTCTGCCCACATCTAACAGCGTCCCAATAATAATCCGGACCATATTGTACAGGAAACCATTCCCTTCGAAGCAAAAAACAAGCATGTCCCCTTCTTCCACCAATCTCATGGAATGAATGGTCCTAACCTTATCTTCTTTGTCTGTCTTCATGGAACAAAAACTCGTAAAATCATGTTCTCCGATGAAATACTCCAGTGCTTCCCTAATGGCACCTATATCCAGCTGATATGGGTAATAATAGGCAAAATTACGCTTAAACGGGTCTCTCCTTTCAGAGAGATGAATAAAATAACGGTATTCCTTGCCCTGCACATTGTATCTCGCATGAAAGCTCCTATCAACCGCCTCTATTGTGGAAAAAACAATATCATGCGGCAGCAGTGCATTTAAAGCAAGCTCCCACTTACCTGCAGGAATATCAAGATCTGAATCGAAATGAATAACTTGACCCTTTGCATGAACACCTGCATCTGTACGGCCCGATGCTTGTATCTTAATTTCACTGCCTTTATGAAGCTTTTTAAGAGCTTTTTCAATTTCTCCTTGAACAGTTCGGTCTTTTGGCTGCAACTGAAAACCGCAGTATTCGGTGCCGTCATAGCTGACTATCCCTTTATATCTTTGCATTATTTATCTCCATTATGATTTAAATACAAACAGCAATCCTGCCACTAGCACTAATAATAAAATCATGATACTATCTGTTTGCTTCCATACTAACTGACGGTACTTGGTCCTGCCCTCTCCGCCTTGATAGCCTCTTGCCTCCATTGCAGTTGCTAGCTCTTCCGCACGCTTAAAAGCATTGACAAACAACGGAATTAACAATGGAACAATAGCTTTAATTCTGTTCTTGATTGGGCCGCTAGAAAATTCGACCCCTCTTGCCATCTGTGCCTTCATTATCTTCTCCGTCTCATCCATAAGTGTCGGGATAAAGCGCAGGGAAATAGACATCATTAAAGCAAGCTCATGAACTGGAAAACGGACTTTTTTCAACGGCCCTAGGAGCGTTTCTAAGGCATCTGTCAGCTCGATTGGAGTCGTTGTCAAGGTAAGCAAGGATGTCATAATGATAAGCAGAAAGAATCTTAATGAAATAAGAATCCCCATCCTTAAACCTTCTTCATAAATCTTTATCCATCCGTATTCAAATAAAAGGTTGCCACCTTTAGTAAAGAATAAATGAAGACAGAAAGTAAATAATATAAGCCATAAAATCGGCCTTAACCCGAGATAAATATATCGGAAGGGCACCTTGGATAACAGAATCATCATACCAACATAAACAGCAAGTATAAAGTAGGTAACCGCATTGTTAGCAAGGAAAACGATACATATAAATAAAAATACGATTATCAGTTTAGAGCGAGGGTCCATCCTGTGAAGAAGAGAGTCAATGGGAACAAAACGGCCGATTATCATCTTCCCCATCATTGATTAGCCTCTTTTTTCTTTAAATGATCTGAAACTTCCATAATAAATGTCTCCATGTTTAAATGCACTCTGTCTAACTTGTATCCTAGCAGTGATTCTAATTTCTGTTGAAATCTAACTATATCCGGAACATTAAGACCAATTTCTATTAAACCTTCACTATTTGAGAATATATTCTCTGGTGTTCCTTCTTTATAAACATTTCCTTTGTTCATAATAACTATTTTATCAGCATAGATTGCGGCATCTTCCATGCTGTGAGTAACAAGAATGGTCGTTAAATTCCGCTCTTTATGAAGTCTGTAGAACATATCCATAATTTCTTTGCGCCCTCTTGGATCAAGTCCAGCGGTTGGTTCATCAAGCACAAGCACCTCTGGTTCCATTGCCAGAACTCCTGCAATTGCAACCCTTCTCATCTGTCCTCCAGATAAATCAAATGGAGATTTAGTCAAATACTCTTCAGACAGACCAACTTCTTTAAGCGCCTTTTTTGCTCTTACTTTAGCTTCTTCCTCGCTTACACCAAAGTTCATCGGTCCAAAGCAAATATCCTTTTCCACTGTCTCCTCGAAAAGCTGGCTTTCGGGAAACTGGAAGACGATTCCTACCTTTTGACGAATAGGGGCAAGGTTTTTATTTTTACGTCCAGATTCGATTAGTCTGTCGCCAATTACAACACTACCATTTGAAGGTGTTAACAGAGCATTCAAATGTTGAAGGACGGTAGATTTCCCAGAGCCTGTATGTCCAATAATAGCTGTATATGATCCAGAGGTAATGTTTATGTCTACATCCTTAATAGCCAGAGTCTCAAATGGTGTATTCTCTTGATACTTATAAGCTACTCTTTGAAGTGAGATGTCCATAACTCTGTCACCAACTCTTCTTCTGTCAATGTAATTTTGTCCAGTTGAACTCCCTGCTTACGAAGACCGCTTCTCAGCTTTATCGCAAATGGGATATCCAACCCAATATCAATTAATTCCTTTTCTAACTGAAAGATTTCAGAAGGATTCCCCTCTTTATATATCTTCCCTTCATTCATAATTATGATCCGGTCTGCTCTTGCAGCTTCGTCTAAATCATGAGTGATGGAGATAACGGTCATGTTCTCCTCCTTCAGCTCTTTCATTAATTCCAGCACTTCTTGCCTGCCTTGCGGGTCAAGCATGGAAGTAGCTTCATCCAGCACGATGATGCTAGGTTTCAAAGCAATTACCCCAGCAATAGCTACTCTCTGTTTTTGACCGCCTGAAAGATGGTGCGGCTCTTGATCAAGAAAAGGCAACATATTAACTTTTGATAAAGCTGCTTCTACCCTTTTATGCATTTCTTCTCTGGGGACGGCAATATTTTCTAACCCAAAAGCCACATCATCTTTTACTGTAGTACCTACAAACTGGTTATCAGGGTTTTGAAATACCATGCCTATCTTTCTTCTTGCTTCCCATACTGTTTCTTCAGAAATAGTTACATCACCTATTTGAATTGAACCTTCCGACGAAAAATATAAGCCGTTTAACAGCTTTGCAAGTGTAGATTTGCCAGAGCCATTATGTCCTACTATCGCCACCCATTCCCCTTGCTTTACTTGAAAGGAAACGTTATCGAGAGCTTTTCTTTGTTGATCTTCGTACATAAAAGATAAGGAATCAACTGTTACCAATACTTTATGGTCCATATAATACCCCACTCATTTTTCTTTTGCCAAAAAGAAAACTCGCCTTACGGGCGAGCTTTGAATTGGTTTAACATAAGATAGATATTTTTTATAAAATCCTATGTCCCTGTTACCCAGGTAATTCATATGTTGTAAAGAATCTTATGATATTCCTATTCTTCGCACCCTGAATGCTTCTTTAAAAACGAAAAAAGCCCGCACCCCAAATTCACATTGAATTTATTGAGGTGCTAGAGCTAGACGAGACATTTCTATCTTTTTTTCCTTAATGCTCATCGTAACACTCTGTTTTGGCTTGATAGCATATAGAATGAGACTGCTAAAGAAAAAGGGTACTTGAACAAGTTTGATAGCAATATAAACTGTCCCGCACCCTAAGTTCTTTTAAAATCTCTTTATTATACTAACTCGATAATTACCATTGGTGCACCGTCTCCGCGACGAGGTCCCATTTTCATGATACGTGTGTATCCACCTTGACGTTCAGTGTAACGAGCAGCGATGTCGCTGAACAATTTTTGAACAGCATCTTGGTTTTCTTCAACGTTAGCAACTTCATTACGTACGTAAGCAGCAGCTTGACGACGTGCATGAAGATCTCCACGTTTACCAAGTGTAATCATTTTTTCTACAACAGAACGAAGTTCTTTTGCACGAGCTTCAGTTGTTTCAATGCGCTCGTTGATGATTAAGTCTGTTGTTAAGTCACGTAACATAGCTTTACGCTGTGCGCTAGTGCGTCCTAACTTTCTGTAACCCATGTGTGATTCCCTCCTTTTGTTGTTATTCAAGCAGCTGGGCAATCAAAAACGGCTGTTTATCAGTCGTCTTTTCTCAGGCCTAAACCTAGCTCTTCCAGTTTATGCTTAACTTCTTCCAGAGATTTTCTACCTAGATTTCGAACCTTCATCATATCTTCTTCAGTTTTATTTGCCAATTCTTGTACTGTATTAATGCCAGCACGTTTTAGGCAATTATAAGAACGAACAGATAGATCAAGCTCTTCAATCGTCATCTCAAGAACTTTTTCTTTTTGATCTTCTTCTTTTTCTACCATTATCTCAGCATTTTGTGCTTCATCAGTTAAACCAACGAAGATGTTTAAATGCTCTGTCAAAATCTTTGCACCAAGTGCAATAGCATCTTGAGGACCTGTACTACCGTCAGTCCAAACGTCAAATGTTAGTTTATCATAATTAGTCAATTGACCAACACGAGTGTTTTCAACTTGATAATTCACTCTAGATACAGGCGTATAGATAGAGTCAATTGGAATAACACCAATCGGCTGATCTTCACGCTTGTTCTGCTCAGCAGGTGCGTATCCACGACCACGCTTAGCAGTTAAACGCATGCGAAGATTTCCGTTGCTGCCCAATGTAGCGATATGAAGATCTGGATTCAAGATCTCTACATCACTGTCATGAGTGATGTCCGCTGCAGTGACAACTCCTTCACCTTGCATATCAATCTCTAAAGTTTTTTCATCATCAGAGTAGATTTTAAGTGCTAGTTTTTTGATGTTCAATATGATAGATGTTACATCTTCCACGACGCCTTCAATTGTTGAGAACTCATGAAGTACCCCATCAATTTGAATGGATGTGATAGCGGCACCAGGGAGTGAGGATAATAGAATACGACGTAAGGAGTTACCCAAAGTAGTACCATATCCACGCTCAAGTGGCTCTACGACGAATTTGCCGTATTTGGCATCATCGTTGATCTCAACCGTTTCGATTTTTGGTTTTTCTATTTCGATCATCAAAATATACCCTCCTTCAAAACGTCGAAACCCCGGCTAACTGAGTAACCGAAATTCCCCATGTTTACGTTCCCGCTTTGTGCACAACAACTGGGTTAATAATTCTGTACGGGCTTTTTTAAAAAGTTTTAATCAAATCCCAGTATAGACAAGGATAAATGATTTTATACAGAAAAATTAAACGCGGCGACGTTTAGGTGGTCGGCAGCCATTATGAGGAACTGGAGTTACATCTCTGATAGCAGTAACTTCAAGACCTGCAGCTTGAAGAGCACGGATAGCAGCTTCACGACCAGCACCTGGTCCTTTTACAGTTACTTCAAGAGTTTTCATACCATGTTCCATTGATGATTTAGCAGCAGTTTCAGCAGCCATTTGAGCAGCGAAAGGAGTAGATTTACGAGAACCTCTAAATCCTAGAGCTCCTGCACTTGACCAAGAAAGAGCATTACCATGAACATCAGTGATAGTTACGATTGTGTTGTTGAATGTTGAACGAATGTGTGCAATACCAGATTCGATATTCTTTTTCACACGACGTTTACGAGTATTCGTTTTACGTGCCATTACTAGTACCTCCTTTACCGATTATTTTTTCTTGTTAGCTACAGTCTTACGAGGACCTTTGCGTGTACGAGCGTTGTTTTTCGTGTTTTGTCCGCGAACTGGAAGACCACGGCGGTGACGAAGACCACGGTAGCAACCGATCTCCATTAGACGTTTGATGTTAAGTGAAACTTCACGACGAAGGTCACCTTCAACTTTTAGTTTGTCAATGATATCACGGATTTTGTTAAGTTCATCTTCCGTCAAGTCACGAACACGAGTATCTTCAGAAACACCAGCTTCTGCCAATACTTTTTGTGCAGTAATTTTTCCGATACCAAAAATGTATGTTAAAGATATTACTACGCGTTTTTCACGTGGAATATCCACACCAGCAATACGTGCCATCTATATGCGCACCTCCTTATTATTAACCTTGTTTTTGTTTATGTTTAGGGTTTTCACAGATAACCATAACTTTCCCACGTCTGCGGATAACTTTGCATTTTTCGCAGATAGGTTTAACAGATGGTCTAACTTTCATTATCCTAACCTCCTTGATAGTACGGAGTGCAATCAGATTATTTAAAGCGGTAAGTGATTCTTCCGCGAGTCAAGTCATATGGAGATAACTCAACCGTTACTTTATCACCAGGTAAAATGCGGATAAAATGCATACGAATTTTACCAGAAACGTGAGCCAATACAGTATGACCATTTTCTAATTCTACCTTAAACATGGCGTTCGGCAAAGTTTCAGTGATTGTGCCTTCAATTTCGATTACATCGTCTTTAGCCATCGAATAAATTCTCCCTTCATTTTAAAATGCGAAATACTTTAAACTAAATATAGCAAAGTGTAGTTCTCTCTTTTGTAACACGATCGGTGTACATCAACTACTCTGAACTGCTCTATAATATACTAATTCGTCATATAACTGCAACTAATTGATTATAACACAATGTTAAACCTTCGTCCGCTAATAATGACAAATTAATAATAAAAATTATAAACTTCCATCAGAATCGACCAATGTGACCACCAACACAGCTAATATTGCTTTTACACTCCGTTATAAAGCTATATTAAAAGTAATATTTCTTGCTAACAGGGTAATATAAAAACACTAGCAAAGTGCTAACTGCGGCTGTTTCACTGCTTTTGTTAATTACTGCAAAAAAAATAGCATGGACACTTCTTCAAGAGTCTAACCGTATTTTTCGCATCACATACACAATCGCTACATGAAATGCCGTAAAGATCTTCGCATTCCGATATTAAAATAAAGAGGGATTACCGATTGCGCACACCTGGTCCTATACCTTATGTCCATAATAGAAAGAATAATAGTTACCTTCTTCACTACTAGATAAAAAAGCAATTCAAGCGGAGCTACCATGAAATCCAAAATACTCTGCACCAATTATCATAAATTGATTATTCTTCTAACTCACATAAACATTAAAATTCATATTTATGCTTTATTTGTTACAGATATAACCATAGGAATTATTATACCTTTTGAAAAAAGGAAATGCATCATGTTTAGGAATAAACTCCTTAGCCATTTCATCCCAATTCTTCTATTTTATTCTCTGATTTAAGTCCATGCTAGATTCAGATTAGTCTAAGCAAAAGTGTTTTATGAATTTAGGATTACTTAAGAGTACTTAGTAATTCATCCAGATCTGAGAATACTTTTGAAATATCTTGTTGGCCATTGAAGTTTTTCAAGTAGCCTTTTGACTCATAAAAATCAAGTAATGGTTGAGATTGTTTGATGTTAACATCCAAACGGTTTTTGACAGTAGCTTCATTATCATCTGCGCGTTGATATAACTCACCGCCACAGCGATCGCATGTATCTTCTTTAGCAGGCGGGTTGAACACCAAATGGTATGTCGCTCCGCAAGACTTACAAATACGGCGTCCTGTCAGTCTTTCCATTAATATTTCTTGATCGACTTGAACATTGATTACATAATCAAGTCTTTTTTCTAAATCAGACAAAATGGATTCTAAAGCTTCAGCTTGTGGAACAGTACGAGGGAATCCGTCTAGAAGAAAACCCTTTTCACAATCATCCTTACTAAGTCTTTCGCGAACGATCCCGATAGTAACTTCATCAGGAACCAATTCACCTTTATCCATAAATGATTTTGCTTTTAGTCCAAGCTCTGTTTCATCTTTCATTGCAGCACGGAACATATCACCAGTTGAGATATGAGGGATGCCATATTTCTCGACAATCTTCTCGGCTTGTGTACCTTTGCCTGCGCCAGGGAGCCCCATTAAGACTAAATTCATGCGTATTCCCCCCTAAATAAAGTCTTGCACATAAAATTCAAGGGACAAGAGTCCCCTAAAATTATATGTTATTTTATAAATCCTTTATAGTGACGTTTAACTAGTTGGGATTCTAACTGCTTCATTGTTTCCAGCGCTACACCGACTACGATTAGTAGACTCGTTCCACCAATTTGCGCAGATTGCGGTAACCCGGCAATGTTGATAAAGAACACTGGAAGAATGGCAATAACAGCCAAGAATAATGCACCGACTAATGTTAAACGGTAAAGAACACGAGTCAAATATTCTTGCGTACTTTTTCCTGGTCTGATACCTGGAATGTATCCACCTTGCTTTTTCAAGTTCTCTGAAACTTGTTCAGGATTAACTTGGATAAAAGCATAGAAATAAGTGAATGCAAGAATTAAAACTGTATAGATAACCATTCCAATAGGATGCGTGTAGTCGAATACTTTTTGTATCCAAGTTGTTACAGCATTTTGCTCAAAGAATGATGCGATTGTTCTTGGAGTAACCAAGAATGAAACCGCGAAAATAACCGGGATAACTCCAGCAGAGTTAACCTTTAGCGGAAGATGTGTAGATTGTCCTCCAACCGAGCTGTTTCCATTTGTCATTCTTTTCGCATATTGAATTGGGATCTTTCTAAGTGCTTGCTGGATGAAGATTACTCCAACTACAAGAGCTACCACTGCAACTAGAATTAGAAGCACTGTAGCAATGCGCAAGAATAATTGATCACCAGGGTTTTCAAACTGTTGTGCATAAATTTGGTTAGCGATATTTGGAATTCCAGCAGCTATCCCAGCAAAGATGATAATAGATATACCATTACCAACACCTTTTGACGTGATTAGTTCCCCAAGCCACATCAAGAAAGCAGTTCCTGCTGTTAACACAACAGAGATTACCAAGTAGGAACTAAATCCAGGATTAGTAATCAAAGCACCACCTGCAAGGTTATTGAAACCATAAGACATTCCAAAGCCCTGAATGAAGCCTAAGACGATAGTGAAGTATCTAGTAAATTGAGTTAACTTACGTCGACCAGCATCACCTTGTTTAGACCATTCAGTGAACTTAGGTACAACATCCATCTGCAGCAAGCTGACAATGATAGATGCTGTGATATATGGCATAATCCCCATAGCAAGTATAGAAAAGTTGCTAAGCGCGCCGCCGCCGAATGTATTTAGAATACCGAAGGCACTAAAAGCATCCTGCGCTTGTAAAAACTCTGCATTTACATAAGGT
This sequence comes from Niallia laureatilytica, assembly GCF_046613985.1. Lineage (NCBI taxonomy): Bacteria > Bacillati > Bacillota > Bacilli > Caryophanales > Bacillaceae > Niallia > Niallia laureatilytica. The sequence continues at coordinate 22,482 of NZ_JBKKHP010000016.1, forward strand.
ACCGGTATGAAAGTACCGATACGGAATATAATCAACATTAATAGGGTGAATATGATTTTACGTCTTATTTCACCCACGCGCATAAAATTGGAGATTGTCTGAAACATTAAATCACCTCAGTTTGACCGCCGGCAGCTTCAATAGCTTCCTTTGCAGCAGAGGAGAATTTATGTGCTTTAACAGTAAGCTTTTTCTCAACTTTGCCATTTGCAAGAATCTTAATTCCTGCTTTCTCGTTGCTCACGATTCCAGTTTCGATAAGAAGTTCTGGAGTCACTTCTGCTCCATCTTCGAAACGGTTAAGAACATCAAGGTTAACAATTGCGTATTCTTTACGGTTGATGTTTGTAAAACCACGTTTTGGTAAACGACGGAATAAAGGAGTTTGACCACCTTCAAATCCTAGTCTTACACCCCCACCTGAACGTGCATTTTGACCTTTATGACCTTTACCAGCAGTCTTACCAGTACCTGAACCGATACCACGACCGACACGCTTACGTTCTTTACGAGAACCTTCTGCAGGTTTTAATTCATGAAGTTTCATATTGGCACCTCCTTATTGAAGAAGAATGATTTTTAGTTTTCTTTAACAGATACTAAATGTGATACTTTAGTGATCATGCCGCGGATAGCAGCATTATCTTGTTGTTGTACTGTTTGGTTTACTTTACGCAAACCTAACGCTTTAACTGTTTCGCGTTGGTCTTGAGGACGACCAATAACGCTTTTAGTGAGGGTAATTTCCAGTTTGTTTGCCATCTAATTTCCCTCCTTATCCTAACAGTTCTTCTACTGATTTACCACGTAACTTCGCTACGTCTTCAGCACGTTTTAATTGTTTTAAACCGTCTAAAGTTGCACGAACCATGTTAATTGGTGTGTTTGTACCTAAAGATTTAGATAGGATATCAGCAACACCAGCTAACTCAAGCACTGCACGTACTGGACCACCAGCGATAACACCAGTACCTTCAGAAGCAGGTTTTAGCAAGATTTCACCAGCACCGAAATGTCCGATAATTTCGTGTGGGATTGTTGTACCAACCATAGGTACTTCCACAAGATTTTTCTTCGCATCTTCAACTGCTTTGCGGATTGCATCTGGTACCTCTTGAGCTTTACCAGTACCAAAACCAACATTGCCGTTTTTATCTCCAACTACTACAAGTGCAGAGAAACGGAAACGACGTCCACCTTTAACAACTTTCGCTACACGGTTGATAGTAACAACGCGTTCTTCAAGTTCAAGTTTGTTTGGATCAATACTACGACTACGCATCTATTTTTGTCCCTCCTTTGACTATTAAAATTCTAAGCCGTTCTCACGAGCAGCATCAGCTAAAGCTTTTACGCGACCATGATATAAATATCCACCGCGGTCAAAAACAACTGATTTAACACCTTTTTCTACAGCACGTTTAGCTACTAATTCACCGATCTTAACAGCAGCATCAAGGTTGCTAGCAGATTCTAAGTTAAGCTCTTTATCTAAAGTAGATGCGCTAGCGATTGTTACGCCATTAACATCATCAATAAGTTGAGCGTAAATGTGTTTGTTTGAACGGAACACATTTAGACGAGGACGAGCTTGAGTACCGCTTAGTTTAGAACGCACACGTGCGTGTCTTTTTTTACGGGTTTCATTCTTGTCAGCCTTCGTAATCATTCAGGTCACTCCTTTCGTTTACCTATCCGGCATTACTTACCTGTTTTACCTTCTTTTCTACGTACGAATTCGCCTTCGTAACGAATACCTTTACCTTTGTAAGGCTCTGGTGGGCGAACGTCACGGATGTTAGCAGCAAGTGCTCCAACGCGCTCTTTACTAGTACCTTTTACAACTACTTTAGTTGCAGAAGGAACTTCGATTTCGATTCCTGCTTCTGGTTCGATCTCAACTGGGTGAGAGTAACCTACGTTAAGAACAAGTTTGTTTCCTTGTTTTTGAGCACGGTAACCTACACCGATTAGTTCAAGACCTCTTTCAAAGCCTTTAGAAACACCTTCCACCATGTTAGATAACAAAGCGCGAGTTGTTCCGTGCAATGCACGATGTTCCTTCGCATCTGAAGGACGAGTAACGTTAATCACGTTCTCTTCAACGTTGATTGCGATATCAGAGTTAAAAGTACGAGTTAATTCGCCTTTAGGACCTTTAACCGTTACAGTACTGTTATCAATAGTAACTGTAACGCCTGCTGGTACTTCGACTGGTTTTTTACCTACACGAGACATTTAGTTGCACCTCCATTCATTTAAACCTATATTACCAAACGTATGCTAAAACTTCTCCGCCAACTTGTTTAGCGCGAGCTTCTTTATCAGTAAGTACTCCTTGAGAAGTAGAAACTAGTGCGATTCCAAGACCGTTTAGTACGCGTGGTACTTCAGTTGCTTTCGCATATACGCGAAGACCAGGTTTACTAATACGTTTAAGTCCAGTAATTACACGCTCGTTGCTAGAACCGTATTTAAGGAAAATGCGGATGATTCCTTGTTTGTTATCTTCAATATATTCAACATCACGGATGAAACCTTCACGCTTCAAGATTTCAGCGATTTCTTTTTTCACATTAGAAGCAGGTACCTCTAATTTTTCGTGACGTACCATATTCGCATTACGGATTCTTGTAAGCAAATCTGCAATTGGATCTGTCATAACCATTGTTTTAACCTCCTTCCCATAATGGGGTTTTACCAGCTAGCTTTTTTCACACCAGGAATTTGTCCCTTATATGCTAATTCACGGAAACAAATACGGCAAAGCTTAAATTTACGGTACACAGAATGTGGACGTCCGCAGCGTTCGCAGCGAGTATATTCTTGTACTTTATATTTAGGCGTGCGTTTTTGTTTCGCAATCATTGACTTCTTAGCCACATTTACGCCTCCCTCTAATTAGAGATTACTTTTGGAACGGCATTCCAAATTGAGTTAATAATTCACGAGCTTCTTCATCAGTGTTAGCTGTAGTAACGATAACAATATCCATACCTCTAACTTTGTTTACTTTATCGTAATCAACTTCAGGGAAGATCAATTGTTCTTTAACACCTAGAGTGTAGTTTCCACGGCCGTCAAAAGATTTCTTAGAAACACCGCGGAAGTCACGAACACGTGGTAGAGAAACAGATACTAGTTTATCGAAAAACTCATACATGCGTTCTCCACGAAGTGTAACTTTCGCACCGATTGGCATACCTTCACGTAGACGGAAGCCTGCGATAGATTTCTTTGCACGAGTGATTACTGGCTTTTGACCAGAAATTACTGTCAATTCTTCTACTGCAATGTCCAATGCTTTAGCATTTGCAACTGCTTCACCAACACCCATGTTGATAACAATTTTCTCAAGCTTTGGAACTTGCATTACAGATTTATAGTTGAACTTGCTCATAAGAGCAGGTACAGTTTCTTTTGTGTACTTTTCTTTTAGGCGGTTCATTCATAGTACCTCCCTTCTTTTTTAAACTATTTATCTAGAATTTCACCGGATTTTTTCGCTACGCGTACTTTTTTACCATCAACAGATGTAGATCCTACACGTGTAGGTTCACCTGTTTTAGGATCGATAGGCATAACGTTGGATACATGAATAGCTGCTTCCTGGTCATTGATTCCACCTTGTGGATTCAACTGGGATGGCTTGTTGTGTTTCTTAACAATGTTTACTCCTTCAACTAGCACACGGCTCTTTTTAGGGAACGCTGCAAGAACTACACCAGTTTTGCCTTTATCCTTACCAGAGATGACCATTACTTTGTCACCTTTTTTAACATGCATCTTTTCGCACCTCCTTAAAGGCAATTGAATTTATGATTTATAGTACTTCTGGAGCTAATGATACAATCTTCATGAAGTTGTTATCGCGAAGTTCGCGAGCAACTGGTCCAAAGATACGAGTTCCACGTGGACTCTTATCATCACGGATAATTACACATGCGTTTTCATCGAAACGAATGTAAGTACCGTCTGCGCGGCGTACACCACTCTTTGTTCTTACTACTACTGCTTTTACTACGTCACCTTTTTTAACAACGCCACCTGGTGTTGCTTGTTTCACAGTAACAACGATGATATCACCGATATTAGCAGTTTTGCGGCCTGAACCACCAAGAACTTTAATAGTTAGTACTTCACGAGCACCAGAGTTGTCAGCAACTTTCAAACGTGATTCTTGTTGAATCATGTGTGTAACCTCCCTTCGGGATGAAGCTTATTCCGAACAATTAGATAATAACTGCTTTTTCTACTACTTCTACAAGACGGAAACGTTTTGTAGCTGATAATGGACGTGTTTCCATAATACGTACAACATCGCCAATTTTAGCTGTATTTTGCTCATCGTGAGCTTTATACTTTTTAGAGTATTTCACGCGTTTGCCATATAGTGGGTGTTTTTTGTACGTTTCAACAACAACAGTAACGGTTTTATCCATTTTGTCAGAAACAACACGGCCAGTATAGACTTTGCGTTGATTGCGTTCGCTCATCATACGAACCTCCTCTCACGTTATCGATTATTGACGCCGATTTCTCTTTCACGAATTACTGTTTTCATGCGAGCAATCGCTTTGCGTACTTCACGAATGCGAGCTGTATTTTCAAGTTGTCCTGTCGCTAATTGAAAGCGAAGGTTGAAAAGCTCTTCTTTTAAAGATTTAACTTTTTGTTCAATTTCTGCAGTGGTAAGGTCACGAATTTCATTAGCTTTCATTAGTTTCACCACCAATTTCTTCACGTTTTACAAACTTACATTTTACTGGAAGCTTGTGTGATGCAAGGCGAAGTGCTTCACGAGCGATCTCTTCAGAAACACCAGCAATTTCGAACATAATTTTACCAGGCTTAACAACTGCTACCCAACCTTCTGGAGCACCCTTACCGGAACCCATGCGGACTTCTAGAGGCTTTGCAGTGTAAGGCTTATGTGGGAAAATTTTAATCCAAACTTTACCGCCACGTTTCATGTAACGAGTCATCGCGATACGAGCGGATTCAATTTGACGGTTAGTAATCCAAGATGCTTCTAAAGATTGTAGACCGTATTCACCGAAAGTTACTTCTGTGCCGCCTTTTGCTTGACCGCGCATTTTTCCACGGTGTACACGACGGTATTTAACACGTTTAGGTAGTAACATTATTATTTGCCTCCTTCCTCAGTTTTCTTCTTCGTTGGAAGGATCTCTCCACGATAGATCCAAACTTTAACGCCTAATTTACCATAAGTAGTATCTGCTTCTGCTGTAGCGTAATCAATGTCAGCACGTAGAGTATGCAAAGGAACAGTTCCTTCACTATAAGACTCGGAACGAGCGATATCTGCTCCGCCTAGACGACCTGATACCATAGTTTTGATACCTTTAGCACCCGCACGCATTGAACGTTGGATAGCTTGTTTTTGAGCGCGACGGAAAGATACACGGTTTTCTAATTGACGAGCAATGTTCTCAGCAACTAGTTTTGCATCCATATCCGCTCTTTTAATTTCAAGAATATTGATGTGTACACGTTTGCCAGTAAGTGAGTTTAAAGCTTTGCGTAAAGCTTCAACTTCTGTACCACCTTTACCGATAACCATTCCTGGTTTAGCAGTGTGAACAGTAACATTCAAACGGTTAGCAGCACGTTCGATTTCTACTTTAGAAACAGAAGCGTCGTTTAAACGTTTTGTAATGTACTCACGTACTTTAAGGTCTTCGTGTAAAAGATCAGCATAGTCTTTGCCTGCGTACCATTTAGATTCCCAATCACGGATGATCCCGACACGCAAACCGACTGGATTTACTTTTTGACCCACTGATTACCCCTCCTTCTTTTCTGATACAACGATAGTGATGTGGCTAGTACGTTTGTTGATTTGACTTGCACGACCCATCGCACGTGGACGGAAACGTTTAAGTGTTGGTCCTTCGTTAACGTATGCTTGCTCAACCACTAGGTTATTGATATCCATTTCGTAGTTATGCTCTGCATTTGCAATAGCAGACTTTAGAACTTTTTCAACGATAGGAGAAGCAGCTTTTGGAGTTAACTTCAAAATTGATACTGCTTCACCTACTTGCTTACCTCGAATTAAATCTACGACTAAACGAGCTTTACGAGGAGCAATACGAACTGTATTTGCAACAGCTTTAGCTTGCATGTGAATGCCCTCCTCTCATTAACGTCTTGTTTTCTTATCGTCACTTGCATGACCTTTGTAAGTACGGGATGGAGCGAATTCTCCAAGTTTGTGACCTACCATGTCTTCAGTGATGTAAACAGGTACATGCTTACGACCATCATAAACAGCGATTGTTTGACCGATGAATTGTGGGAAGATAGTAGAACGACGAGACCAAGTTTTGATAACTTGTTTCTTATCAGACTCACTTAATTTTTCGATCTTTGTTAGTAAATGATCATCAACAAAAGGCCCTTTTTTTAAGCTGCGACCCATGATTGAACCTCCCTTCGTGATTGTTCTACGGTTCTTATTATGAACCGTAGTTCAACCCCGTTATTTTTTACGGCTACGTACGATAAATTTATCTGATTTGTTTTTCTTCTTGCGAGTTTTAGCACCAAGAGTTGGTTTACCCCAAGGAGACATTGGTGATTTACGTCCGATTGGAGCGCGTCCTTCACCACCACCGTGTGGATGGTCGTTAGGGTTCATTACAGATCCACGAACAGTTGGGCGTTTGCCTAACCAGCGAGAGCGACCTGCTTTACCAATCTTGATTAATTCGTGTTGTTCGTTACCAACTTGACCGATTGACGCACGGCAAGTAGCAAGAACTAGACGAACTTCACCAGAATTTAAACGTACAAGTACGTATTTACCTTCTTTACCAAGTACTTGTGCAGAAGTACCTGCAGAACGAACCAATTGTCCGCCTTTACCTGGTTTTAATTCGATGTTGTGGATAACAGTACCCACTGGAATGTTAGCTAGTGGAAGTGCATTACCTGGCTTGATATCAGCCTCTGGTCCTGACATTACTTCTAAGCCAACTTCTAGATTTTTTGGTGCAAGAATGTAGCGTTTTTCACCGTCTACATAGTTGATTAACGCGATGTTAGCAGATCTGTTTGGATCATACTCAATTGTAGCAACGCGTCCTGGAATGCCATCTTTGTCACGTTTGAAATCAATCACACGATATTGACGCTTATGGCCTCCACCTTGATGACGAACAGTTAACTTACCTTGGTTATTACGGCCGCCTTTTCTGTGTAAAGGAGCAAGCAATGATTTTTCTGGAGTACTTGTAGTGATTTCACTAAAGTCAGAAGAAGTCATGTTGCGTCGACCATTAGAGGTAGGTTTGTATTTTTTAATCGCCATTTGTGTTCCCTCCTCTTCTCAGTTATATATTAAGCTTCGAAAAATTCGATTTCTTTGCTGTCAGCTGTTAGTTTAACAATTGCCTTACGACGTTTGTTAGTGTAGCCTCCGAAACGGCCCATACGCTTGAACTTACCTTTGTAGTTCATGATGTTTACTTTCTCAACTTCAACGCCAAAGATTTCTTCTACAGCATCTTTAACTTGAGTTTTGTTAGCTCTAACATCAACTTCAAACGTATATTTTTTCTCAGCCATTAAGTCAGTAGAACGTTCTGTGATAACGGGGCGCTTAATAGTATCGCGTGCATCCATTATGCAAGCACCTCCTCTACTTTTTCAACTGCTGCTTTCGTCATGATTAATTTATCATGATTTAATACATCTAATACTGTAACATCAGAAGCAGATACAACAGTGATTCCAGGGATGTTACGAGCAGATAATGCTACGTTCTCATCTAGGTCAGCTGTTACGATAAGTGCTTTCTTCTCTACAGAAAGATTACCTAAAACAGTTTTGAATTCTTTTGTTTTTGGTGCATCGAAAGCAAGGCTTTGCAATACTAAAATGCTTTCTTCTAATACTTTAGTAGAAAGTGCAGATTTGATTGCTAGTCTGCGTACCTTTTTAGGCAATTTGTAGCTGTAGCTACGTGGAACTGGTCCAAACACTGTTCCACCACCACGCCATTGCGGAGATCTGATAGAACCTTGACGTGCACGTCCTGTGCCTTTTTGGCGCCATGGCTTACGGCCACCACCAGCAACCTCAGAACGAATTTTTGTTTTATGTGTACCTTGACGTAAAGAAGCTCTTTGCATAACAACTGCTTCGAAAAGAACGTGGTTGTTAGGCTCGATACCGAATACAGAATCCTTTAATTCGATATCTCCAGCTTGAGTACCGTCTTGGTTGAATAATGCAACTTTAGGCATTCTTGTTTCCTCCTTTCCGGATTACTAATTATGCTTTAACAGCACTTTTTACTTTTAATAGAGCTTTTTTAGCTCCTGGTACGTTACCTTTAATCAATAGAAGGTTACGCTCAACATCAACCTTAACGATTTCTAGGTTTTGAACAGTTACTTGCTCTCCGCCCATGCGTCCTGGTAATGCTTTACCTTTGAATACACGGTTTGGAGCTACTGGACCCATTGAACCTGGGCGACGGTGGTAGCGTGAACCGTGAGCCATTGGCCCGCGTGATTGTCCGTGGCGCTTGATAGAGCCTTGGAAACCTTTACCTTTAGATATTCCTGTTACATCAACGATATCGCCTTCAGCGAATACGTCTACTTTGACTTCTTGACCAACTTCGTACTCTGCTAAGCTAACTTCTCGCAATTCACGAACGAAGCGCTTAGGAGCAGTGTTTGCTTTAGCAACGTGTCCTTTTTCAGGTTTGTTAGACAACTTTTCACGTTTATCTTCGAAACCGATTTGAACAGCTTCATAGCCGTCTGTTTCAACAGATTTCTTTTGAAGTACAACGTTTTGAGCAGCTTCAACTACTGTTACCGGGATAAGATCGCCGTTTTCAGCAAAAACTTGAGTCATACCAATTTTTCTTCCTAAGATTCCTTTGGTCATTTCAGTCACACCTCCTGATAGTTATATATTTATTTCAATTAAAGTTTAATTTCGATATCTACACCTGATGGTAAATCCAAACGCATTAATGAATCAACAGTTTGTGGTGTTGGGTTCACAATATCGATTAGACGTTTGTGCGTACGCATTTCAAATTGCTCACGAGAATCTTTATATTTATGAACCGCACGTAGGATTGTGTATATAGACTTTTCAGTTGGTAACGGAATAGGTCCAGATACAGCAGCACCAGAACGTTTTGCAGTTTCAACAATTTTCTCAGCAGATTGATCTAAAATCTTGTGATCATACGCTTTTAAACGGATACGGATTTTTTGTTTTGCCATTATTTTCCCTCCTTTTCGCCTATTTTAAAATAGACATTCTCCGCAGAAATTTCCCACACACTCGCCATGGCAAAGCGGCCGGGTGTGTCAGCAACCTTCTGCATCATCGCAGTCAAAGACCAACATTGTCTATTATACATAAACATTCTAAGAAAAGCAATACTTAAATTATTTTTCTTTTTACGTTTTGTACACTTTGATTATTATACAGCGACTATCGTTATATTTCAACCCATTAATGAATAGTCATAAAATTACAATCTATTCTTCAATAATTATGTAGAATAATAAATAACAAAATTACATCATATATATAGAAGAAACTAAGATCACTTTCGTTATTTCTAAATAAAAACGAGCCGGTTAGACCGGCCCGTTTATTTTAAAGGTTATTCAACGATTGTAGCAACTACGCCAGCGCCTACAGTACGTCCACCCTCACGGATAGAGAACTTAGTACCTTCTTCGATAGCGATAGAAGAAATCAATTCAACATCCATTTCGATGTTGTCGCCAGGCATAACCATTTCTACACCTTCAGGAAGGTTGCAGATACCAGTTACGTCAGTTGTACGGAAGTAGAACTGTGGGCGGTAGTTTGTGAAGAATGGAGTATGACGTCCACCTTCTTCTTTAGACAATACGTAAACTTCAGCTTTGAATTTTACGTGTGGAGTAATTGTGCCTGGTTTAGCCAATACTTGACCACGTTGGATATCTTCACGAGCAACCCCACGAAGAAGTGCACCAATGTTGTCACCAGCTTCAGCATAATCAAGCAATTTACGGAACATTTCTACACCAGTTACAGTAGTAGATTTTTTCTCTTCAGCAAGACCGATGATGTCTACAACGTCACCGACTTTAACTTGTCCACGCTCAACACGTCCAGTAGCAACTGTACCACGACCTGTGATTGAGAATACGTCCTCAACAGGCATCATGAATGGTTTTTCAGTGTCACGAGCTGGTGTTGGGATGTACTCATCAACTGCAGCCATAAGCTCGTTGATTTTTTCTTCCCACTCTGCTTCACCTTCAAGAGCTTTAAGAGCAGAACCTTTGATAACTGGAATGTCATCACCAGGGAACTCATACTCAGAAAGAAGGTCGCGAACTTCCATTTCAACTAGTTCAAGAAGCTCTTCGTCATCAACCATGTCACATTTGTTCAAGAATACAACTAGGTGAGGTACACCAACTTGGCGAGACAATAGGATGTGCTCACGAGTTTGTGGCATTGGACCATCAGTTGCAGAAACAACTAGGATACCGCCGTCCATTTGTGCAGCACCAGTGATCATGTTTTTAACATAGTCAGCATGTCCTGGGCAGTCAACGTGTGCATAGTGACGAGTAGCAGTTTCGTACTCAACGTGTGCAGTTGAGATTGTGATTCCACGCTCGCGCTCTTCAGGAGCTGCGTCGATTTGGTCGTAACCTTTAGCTTCCCCACCGCCTGCTTTAGCAAGTACAGTAGTGATAGCAGCTGTTAGAGTTGTTTTACCATGGTCAACGTGACCAATAGTTCCGATATTTACATGGGGCTTTGAACGATCATATTTAGCTTTTGCCATTAGGAAAATCCTCCTTTGATTTGTAAAAATTAAGTATGGGAGCTGTGATATTTATATCACAGCTTTATTGCTTACATAGTAGTTATACTTCATTGAAAAGGTAAAATCAATCATTACCCTTTATTTTTTTTTGATGATCTCTTCAGAGATTGATTTTGGCACTTCTTCGTAGTGGTCAAATGTCATTGAGAACACACCACGGCCTTGTGTGCTAGAACGTAGAGTTGTAGCATATCCAAACATCTCAGAGAGTGGAACCATCGCACGAACTACTTGTGCGTTACCACGAGCTTCCATTCCTTCTACGCGTCCACGGCGAGAAGTGATGTTACCCATGATATCACCCATGTATTCTTCAGGGATGATTACTTCAACTTTCATTACTGGCTCAAGAATTACAGGGTTACATTTTGAAGCAGCATTTTTAAGTGCCATAGAAGCGGCAATTTTAAACGCCATTTCAGATGAGTCAACATCATGGTATGATCCATCAAACAATTTAGCTTTAATGTCTACCAATGGGTAACCTGCAAGTACTCCTCTTTCTAATGCATCTTCTAGACCAGCTTGAACTGGTGCGATGTATTCACGAGGAACAACACCACCGACGATAGCATTTTCGAATTCGAAGCCTTTACCTTCTTCGTTTGGAGCGAATTCGATCCAAACATGGCCGTATTGTCCGCGTCCACCAGATTGACGTGAGAACTTACCTTCAACTGCAGCAGAAGAACGGAATGTTTCACGGTATGCAACCTGAGGAGCACCAACATTAGCTTCAACCTTGAATTCACGACGCATACGGTCTACTAAAATATCCAAGTGAAGCTCACCCATACCAGCGATGATTACTTGTCCAGTTTCCTGGTTAGTATGCGCACGGAATGTAGGATCTTCTTCTTGTAGTTTTTGTAGAGCTGTTGTCATTTTATCTTGGTCAGCTTTTGATTTTGGTTCAATAGACAATTCAATAACTGGCTCTGGGAATTCCATAGACTCTAGAATTACTAGGTTTTTGTCATCACATAGAGTATCTCCAGTTGTTGTATCTTTTAAACCAACAGCTGCAGCGATGTCTCCAGCATGTACTTCTGTAATCTCTTCACGGCTGTTAGCATGCATTTGTAGGATACGTCCTACACGCTCACGCTTACCTTTAGTAGAGTTTTGTACGTAAGAACCTGAGCTCAATGTACCAGAATAAACACGGAAGAAAGTTAATTTACCAACATAAGGGTCAGTCATAACTTTAAACGCCAATGCAGCGAATGGCTCATCATCACTTGATGGTCTTGTTACTTCTTCTTCTGAATTAGGAATTGTACCTTTAATTGCTGGTACGTCTAATGGAGAAGGCAAGTAATCAATTACTGCATCAAGCATTTTTTGAACACCTTTGTTTTTGAAGGCAGATCCACAAATTACTGGATAGAATTCAACGTTTACAGTTCCTTTACGGATTGCAGCTTTCAATTCTTCTTTAGTAATTTCTTCTCCACCAAGATATTTTTCCATTAAGTCTTCATCAAGTTCTGCTACTGCTTCAACCAATTTTTCACGGTATTCTTCAGCAAGATCTTTGTACTCTTCAGGAATTTCTCTATCTTCAATATCTGTTCCAAGGTCATTACCATAGAACGTTGCCTTCATTTCAACTAGGTCAATAATGCCTTCGAATTGATCTTCAGCACCGATTGGAAGTTGAATTGCATGAGCATTAGCTTGAAGACGGTCATGCAAAGTTTTTAATGAATAGAGGAAGTCAGCTCCGATTTTATCCATTTTGTTAACAAATACAACACGAGGTACACCGTAAGTTGTTGCTTGGCGCCAAACTGTTTCAGTTTGAGGCTCAACACCAGACTGTGCATCCAATACTGCTACAGCACCATCTAATACACGAAGAGAACGTTCAACTTCAACAGTGAAGTCTACGTGTCCTGGAGTATCGATAATGTTTACACGATTACCTTTCCATTGTGCAGTTGTTGCTGCAGATGTGATCGTGATACCACGTTCTTGTTCTTGCTCCATCCAGTCCATTTGAGATGCACCTTCGTGAGTTTCACCAATTTTGTGGATACGACCAGTATAGTAAAGTACGCGCTCAGTTGTAGTCGTTTTACCAGCATCGATGTGAGCCATGATGCCGATATTACGAGTATTTTCTAAGGAGAACTCTCTAGCCATTGGTTTTTCTCCTTCCATAAGAAAGTATTTTTTAGATTTTTGATCTTACCAACGATAGTGAGCAAACGCTTTGTTTGCTTCTGCCATTTTGTGTGTATCTTCACGCTTTTTAACTGATGCACCAGTGTTGTTAGCTGCATCAAGAATTTCGTTAGCTAATCTCTCTTCCATCGTTTTCTCACCGCGAAGACGAGCGTAGTTAACTAACCAGCGAAGACCTAAAGTAGTACGTCTGTCTGGACGAACCTCCACTGGTACTTGATAGTTAGAACCACCAACACGGCGTGCTTTAACTTCAAGTACTGGCATGATGTTCTTAAGAGCTTGATCGAATACTTCGATAGCCTCTTGTCCAGAACGTTGTGCAACGATATCAAAAGCTGAGTATAGGATAGCTTGAGATTTACCTCTCTTACCATCTATCATCATTTTGTTAATCAAACGAGATACAAGTTTAGAATTGTATATTGGATCTGGTAATACGTCTCTTTTTGCTACAGGACCTTTACGTGGCATTTGATTTCCTCCTTTCAACCAATTGTTATATTATTTGTTTATTATTTTTTTGCTGCTTTTGGTTTTTTAGTACCGTATTTAGAACGACCTTGCATACGGTTGTTAACACCAGCTGTGTCAAGAGCACCACGTACGATATGGTAACGTACCCCTGGTAAATCTTTTACACGTCCTCCACGGATTAGTACAACACTGTGTTCTTGTAGGTTGTGACCAATTCCTGGGATGTAAGCTGTAACCTCGATACCGTTAGTCAAACGTACACGAGCATATTTACGCAACGCTGAGTTTGGTTTTTTCGGTGTCATTGTACCAACACGAGTACATACCCCGCGTTTTTGAGGTGAAGATACATCAGTTTGTGTTTTTTTGAAGCTGTTATAACCTTTGTTTAACGCAGGAGACTTCGACTTCTCTTGAGCAGATTGACGAGGCTTGCGCACTAATTGGTTAATAGTTGGCATTTAATTTTCCTCCCTTCCATTTATGTTTGAAGTCCACACATCCAGGTGGTTCATATTAGGGCAAAAACAAAGTTTTCATGGTTCAAATCCATAAAAACAGTTTTTAATTATTTATGGCAACAGTTGCTGCGCCTACTTCTATACCACATGATTTGCCGAGCTTCATCATGGAATCCACAAGTATGATTGGGATGTTCGCTTCATTGGCAGCTTCAGTTACCTTTCCAATTATAAATGGATCTGCATCTTCAGCAACTACTACTTCTGCTACTTTCCCAGCCTTTAACGCTTTTACTGTTTGCTTTGTTCCTACTACTATTTTTTTGGCCTGTGATACTTTTTCATAAGACATAAGATATCCTCCAAAGCAACAGGTGAATAGGAGCACCTTTGATATAGTATCATCTATGAAAATAGATGTCAATTCTTTTCCCAAAAAAATTAAATATTACTTACAATGGACCAACAGCAAGATCTAACTTACGGTTACACTTATTAGACCTTGCCTATTGGAATTCATTGTTTTATACCAGTAAATTACTCAACTGGAACAGATTCTTCTGTTGTTTCGTCCACAGTAATTGGTTCTGCATGACGGTATCTAGGCATACCTGTACCTGCTGGAACAAGTTTACCAATGATAACATTCTCTTTCAATCCAAGCAATTCATCACGTTTACCTTTAATAGCTGCATCTGTAAGAACTCTTGTAGTTTCTTGGAATGATGCTGCAGATAGGAATGAATCAGTTTCAAGAGATGCTTTTGTAATACCTAGCAATACTGGTCTTCCAGTTGCAGGTAGTTTACCTTCTCTTAAAGCTTTTGCGTTTGCATCAGTAAATTGGTGAATATCTAATAGCGTGCCTGGCAATACTTCTGTTTCACCAGCATCAACTACGCGCACTTTACGAAGCATTTGGCGAACCATTACCTCAACGTGCTTATCTCCAATTTCAACCCCTTGCATACGATAAACTTTTTGAACTTCGCGAAGAAGATACTCTTGTACTGCAGTAACGTTCTTCACTTTAATTAATTCTTTCGGATCGATAGAACCCTCAGTCAATTCTTGACCTTGTTCAACTCTATCATCAATCTTCACTTTAAGTCTTGCAGTATATGGTGCAGTATACGTTCTTGTTTCAAGTTCACCTTGAACTACAATCTCATGCTGACGGTCTCTTCCTTCGTTGATTCCGACAATAACCCCTGCCATTTCTGTAATAACAGCCTGACCTTTAGGGTTACGCGCTTCAAAAATCTCTTGAATACGAGGTAGACCTTGTGTGATATCGTCTCCAGCAACCCCACCTGTATGGAATGTACGCATTGTCAACTGAGTTCCTGGCTCACCGATAGATTGGGCAGCAATAATACCAACTGCTTCACCAACTTCAACTTCTTGGCCAGTTGCAAGGTTGCGTCCGTAACATTTTTTACATACGCCATGGCGAGTGTTACATGTGAATGCAGAGCGAATCCACACTTCTTTAATGTCAGCAGCTACGATTTCAACAGCAAGATCTTCTGTGATAAGCTCATTTTCTGCTACAATAACTGCATTTGTTTCTGGATGTCTGATTGGTCTTCTTGCATAACGTCCAATTAGACGCTCATCCAACGGCTCAATGATTTCTGTGCCTTCTTTAAGTGCTGCAACAAGCAATCCTCTGTCTGTACCACAGTCATCATCACGGACAATGACATCTTGTGCTACGTCAACAAGACGGCGAGTCAAGTAACCAGAATCCGCTGTTTTAAGTGCTGTATCGGCAAGACCTTTACGAGCACCATGTGTTGAAATGAAGTATTCCAATACTGTTAATCCTTCACGGAAACTTGAGATGATAGGTAACTCGATAATTCTACCAGCCGGGTTGGCCATCAATCCGCGCATACCAGCTAACTGTGTAAAGTTAGATGCGTTACCACGGGCACCGGAATCACTCATCATAAAGATTGGATTTCGTTTATCCAATGATTTCATCAGTTTCGCTTGGATAACATCCTTAGCGGAACTCCAAATCGAAATTACTCTGTCATAACGCTCTTCTTCTGTGATTAGACCACGTCTGAATTGCTTCATAACATTGTCTACTTTACCTTGTGCTTCATCGATAATTTCTTGTTTTTCACCAAGAACGACGATATCTGCAACCCCAACTGTGATACCAGCTTTTGTGGAGTGTCTGAAGCCAAGATCCTTCATTCTATCAAGCATCTTAGAAGTTTCAGTGATTTTGAATCGCTTGAATACTTCCGCGATAATATTTCCAAGTATTTTCTTCTTGAACGGCTCAATGATTGGCATTGCTTGAATCGCTGCACGCACATCTGTGCCTTGCTCCACGAAGAATCTTTCTGGAGTCTTTTCTTCAAGATTAGCTTTTGTTGGTTCGTTAATGTATGGGAAAGATTCAGGAAGAATTTCGTTGAATACTAATTTCCCTACAGTCGTCAATAATAGCTGATTGTTTTGCTCTTCAGTGAATGTTTGGTTATTCAAAGAGCTTGCACGTACAGCAACACGAGTGTGTAAATGAACATAACCGTTTTGGTATGCTAACAGCGCCTCGCTCGTATCATTGAAGATCATACCTTCACCAACAGCGCCTTCTCTTTCAAGAGTCAAGTAATAGTTACCTAGAACCATATCCTGTGACGGTGTAACAACCGGTTTTCCATCCTTAGGGTTCAAGATGTTCTGAGCAGCGAGCATAAGCAATCTAGCTTCAGCTTGTGCTTCAGAAGATAATGGAACATGGACAGCCATTTGGTCACCATCGAAGTCAGCGTTATATGCTGTACAAACAAGTGGATGCAAACGGATAGCGCGACCTTCTACTAGAGTAGGTTCAAACGCTTGGATACCAAGTCTGTGCAATGTCGGTGCACGGTTAAGCAATACTGGATGCTCTCTGATAACTTCTTCTAAGACATCCCATACTTCTGGTTGTACTCTTTCGATTTTACGCTTAGCAGATTTAATGTTATGCGCCAAACCTTTTTCAACCAATTCTTTCATAACGAAAGGCTTGAATAATTCTAGTGCCATCTCTCTTGGAAGTCCGCACTGATACATTTTCAAGTTCGGTCCAACTACGATAACAGAACGACCTGAGTAGTCAACACGTTTACCCAGCAAGTTTTGACGGAAACGACCTTGTTTCCCTTTAAGCATATGAGAAAGAGATTTAAGCGGTCTGTTACCTGGTCCTGTAACCGGACGGCCGCGGCGACCATTATCGATAAGCGCATCTACTGCTTCTTGAAGCATGCGTTTTTCGTTTTGAACAATGATGCTTGGAGCACCTAAATCTAATAATCTTTTCAGACGATTATTACGGTTGATTACACGGCGATATAGATCGTTAAGGTCAGATGTTGCAAAACGTCCACCATCCAATTGAACCATCGGGCGCAATTCTGGAGGAATAACAGGAAGCACATCTAGGATCATCCAAGAAGGCTCATTGCCTGAACCGCGGAATGCTTCTAGAACTTCCAGTCTTTTAATAGCACGTGTACGGCGTTGGCCTTGTGCTGTTTTCAACTCTTCTTTTAAGCCTTCTACATCCTTGTTTAAATCGATGTCTGAAAGAAGCTTTTTAATTGCCTCAGCACCCATAGATGCTTGGAATTTAACACCGTACTTGTCGCGGTAAGCGCGAAATTCTTTTTCAGAAAGAAGCTGTTTCTTTTCAAGTGCAGTATCACCTGGGTCTGTCACTACATATGAAGCAAAGTAGATAACTTCTTCTAAAGCACGTGGTGACATATCCAATACAAGACCCATACGGCTAGGGATGCCTTTGAAGTACCAAATGTGAGAAACAGGTGCTGCTAGTTCAATATGACCCATACGCTCACGGCGTACTTTAGCGCGAGTTACCTCTACACCACAGCGGTCACAGACTACACCTTTATATCTTACACGCTTGTATTTCCCACAATGACATTCCCAGTCTTTTGTAGGACCAAAAATACGCTCACAGAATAAGCCGTCTTTTTCTGGTTTTAAAGTTCTATAGTTAATTGTTTCAGGTTTTTTTACCTCACCAAATGACCATGAACGGATTTTGTCCGGTGAAGCCAAACCTATTTTCATAAATTCAAAATTGTTTACATCCAACAAGGGTCCTACCTCCCTTTTGATCTTCAGGCTAAGCCCTACATACATTTGCTAATACGTGTTTAATTTAGGAAGGCTGACCCCTTTTCACTAGCGTCAGCCTCCCTCCAAAATTGCGTCAAGTTACTCTTGCATGCCTACTTTTTCTGATTCAGGCTCTTGTGCATCTGGTGCTATTGTTAGAGATTCAGCTTGTTGAATATCATCATCATCTTCTGTATCTCGCATTTCTATTTCTTCTTCTGTGCTGGATAGGATTTTAACATCCAATCCTAAGCTTTGAAGCTCTTTCATTAATACACGGAATGATTCAGGAACACCTGGTTCAGGTACATTCTCACCTTTTACAATGGCTTCATATGTTTTCACACGACCAACTACGTCATCTGATTTAACAGTAAGAATCTCTTGCAAAGTATAAGCCGCACCGTATGCTTCAAGTGCCCAAACCTCCATCTCACCGAAACGCTGTCCGCCGAATTGCGCTTTACCGCCCAATGGCTGCTGCGTAACAAGAGAGTAAGGACCAGTTGATCTAGCATGAAGCTTATCATCAACCATGTGTGCAAGTTTAATCATGTACATGACACCGACAGATACTCTGTTATCAAACGGTTCACCTGTACGTCCATCATAAAGAACTGTTTTAGCATCTTGAGCCATTCCAGCTTCTCTAATTGTTTCCCAAACATCTTCCTCACGAGCACCATCAAATACAGGTGATGCAACATGGATATTCAAGCTTCGTGCTGCCATACCTAAGTGCAGCTCAAGAACCTGACCGATGTTCATACGAGATGGAACCCCAAGTGGGTTTAACATGATATCAACAGGTGTACCATCAGGTAGATATGGCATATCTTCTTCAGGTAAGATTCGGGAAATAACCCCTTTGTTACCATGACGTCCCGCCATTTTATCTCCTTCATGGATTTTACGTTTTTGTACGATATAAACGCGTACAAGCTGGTTAACACCTGGTGGCAGTTCATCTCCGTCTTCACGGTTAAACACCTTCACGTCGTGGACAATTCCGCCGCCGCCGTGTGGTACACGAAGACTTGTATCGCGCACTTCACGTGCTTTTTCTCCGAAGATTGCATGAAGTAGACGCTCTTCTGCAGTAAGTTCTGTTACTCCTTTTGGAGTTACTTTACCAACAAGAAGGTCTCCATCTTTCACTTCAGCACCAACACGGATAATTCCGCGGTCATCCAAGTTGCGAAGAGCATCTTCCCCAACGTTTGGAATGTCACGTGTAATTTCTTCAGGTCCTAGTTTCGTATCACGAGACTCTGACTCATATTCTTCAATATGAATAGATGTATACACATCGTCTTTAACAAGGCGTTCGCTCATGATGATGGCATCTTCATAGTTATAGCCATCCCATGTCATGAAGGCAACAAGAACGTTTCTTCCTAGAGCCAGTTCTCCCAATTCCATAGAAGGTCCGTCAGCAAGGATTTCACCTTTTGTTACTCTGTTTCCAACAGCTACAATAGGTCTTTGGTTGTAGCAAGTTCCTTGGTTAGAACGAATGAATTTAAGCATTCTATATTTATCTAAGTTACCTTTAACTTCTTGACCGTCAATAACAGTAACTCTTCTTACCCACACTTCACGTGCTTCAACATGTTCAACAATACCTTCATGCTTACAGATAACAGCAGCACCTGAGTCTTTACCAGAAACATATTCCATTCCAGTACCTACTCTTGGAGCTTCCGGCTGCATCAAAGGCACAGCTTGACGTTGCATGTTCGCTCCCATAAGGGCACGGTTCGAGTCATCATTTTCTAAGAACGGAATACATGCTGTCGCTGCAGACACAACCTGTTTAGGAGATACATCCATATAGTCGATGCGATCGCGTTTAACAACAGTGTTTTCCCCTCTGAAACGTGCAACTACTTCCTCATCTAGGAAAGAACCATCATCGCCAAGGCGAGAATTCGCTTGGGCAACAACATAGTTGTCTTCCTCATCAGCAGTCAAGTAATCGATATGATTCGTTACTTGGCCTGTCTCTGCATCTACACGTCTATACGGCGTTTCAATGAAACCAAAACGGTTCACTTTCGCAAATGAAGACAAGGAGTTGATCAAACCAATGTTCGGTCCCTCTGGAGTTTCAATTGGACACATACGTCCATAGTGAGAGTAGTGAACATCACGAACTTCGAAGCCAGCACGTTCACGTGTCAAACCACCAGGCCCCAATGCAGATAAACGACGTTTATGAGTCAACTCAGCAAGCGGGTTTGTTTGGTCCATGAACTGTGAAAGCTGTGAGCTTCCGAAGAATTCTTTAATAGACGCAATAACAGGTCTGATATTAATCAATTGTTGCGGAGTAATCGTGTTTGTATCCTGAATAGACATTCTTTCACGAACTACACGCTCCATTCTTGATAAACCGATGCGGAATTGGTTTTGAAGCAATTCCCCAACAGAACGCAGACGTCTGTTACCTAAGTGGTCGATATCATCTGTCAGACCAACACCATGAAGCAGGTTAAAGAAATAACTGATTGATGAAATGATATCTGCAGGAGAGATGTTTTTAACAGCTTCCTCTACATATGCATTGCTAATAACGTTAATTTCTTTTTCTCCATCATCAATTGGTGCATAGATTTTAACAGATTGAACTGTTACATCATCTTCTAAAACGCCACCGTATGGGTTAAGAGTTTTAAAGCCGATGTTATTTTCCAAGTTAGGAATGATACGGTCCAATGCACGTCTGTCTAAAAGAGTACCCTTCTCTGCGATAATTTCGCCTGTTTCAGGGTCCACAAGTGTTTCTGCCAAACGTTGGCCGAACAATCTATTTTTGATATGAAGCTTTTTATTAATTTTATATCTACCTACATTTGCTAAGTCATATCTCTTTGGATCAAAGAATCTTGACACCAATAGACTTTTCGCATTTTCAACAGTAGGCGGCTCACCAGGACGTAAACGCTCATAAATTTCTAAAAGAGCTTTCTCCGTACCTTCTGTGTTATCTTTTTCAAGAGTATTTCGCAAGTATTCATTGTCCCCGATTAAGTCAAGAATCTCTTGATCGGATCCAAATCCTAACGCACGCAATAATACTGTTATTGGAAGTTTACGTGTACGGTCAATACGCACATACACTACATCCTTCGCGTCTGTTTCGTACTCTAGCCAAGCACCACGGTTTGGAATTACAGTAGCAGTAAATCCTTTTTTACCGTTTTTATCTAATTTACCATTATAGTAAACACTTGGAGAACGAACTAACTGTGATACGATTACACGTTCTGCACCGTTAATTACGAACGTACCAGTCTCTGTCATAAGTGGGAAATCACCCATGAATACATCCTGGTCCTTTACTTCCCCTGTTTCTTTGTTAACAAGACGAACCTTTACACGCAATGGTGCTGAATATGTAACATCTCGCTCTTTTGATTCCTCGACAGAGTACTTTGGTTCACCTAAACTGTAGTCGATAAAATCCAATGATAAGTTGCCAGTAAAATCTTCAATTGGTGAAATATCTTGGAACATTTCACGCAATCCCTCATCTAGAAACCATTGATAGGAAGAGGTTTGGATTTCTATTAGATTTGGTAATTCTAAAACTTCACTAATTCGTGCATAGCTTCTGCGCTGGCGGTGTCGTCCATACTGAACAAGTTGACCTGTCAACTGATTCACCCCTCAAATCAAACGTTATAGTACATCTATTAACATCTTATAAACAGCATACAATGTTATTTATAAGACAAAAAGAAAAAGGGTTTTCAAAACAAAAAACCGCATTTTTCATATTTCAAGTATTATTTTGTTAGCTTTTCCGAAATCCACCAATTTTATACATTAATTGAATAAAAAAATGGATAAAAGAAAAATAATATATTGGCATTATACAATGCTATCACAACGATTCGGACTAGTCAATCCTTTTTGCTTTTATAATAAAATAACCTTTTTGCTTATCAACAACATCTACTTCTTGGAATAATTGTTCCAGTTTTTCCAAAGCAGAAGGAGCTCCCTGTTTTTTTTGAATAACAACCCACAGCTCTCCATTATTGATGAGATGCTCATAGCTTTGTTCAAATATATCATGTACAACCTTTTTTCCTGCGCGGATTGGCGGATTTGTTAAGATACTTGCAAATTTGTTCCCTTTTACCTGCAGTAGTCTGTCACTCTCATAAATAACAACATTGCCAATTTGATTGAGAGCAGCATTTTCTTTCGCTAGTGCCAATGCTCTTTCATTGACATCAACCATATGCACTTTTCTATCCATCGCTTCTTTTGCAATAGAGAGTCCGATTGGACCATACCCGCAACCTACATCAAGTATGTCGCCATCAACTTCTGGGTATGTAAAAGCCTCGATTAATACCCGTGAACCGAAGTCTACTTCTTTCTTGGAGAACACCCCATTGTCTGTCTTAAAACGAAATTTGTTTTCTTTTAGGGTAAAGTCCCAATAATTTGGATCACTGCTAACATTCTGGGAACGAGAGTAATAATGTTCAGTCATACTTGACCACCTCCATGGAGATTTAATAGAAGAAATGCTTCCGAGGATATTAACAAAATGTATTTTAACATTTGTTTATTTCAAGGTCAAAAAAGCCCGCCTATGCAGCGGGCTTTTCCAAACTAACATTACTTAACTTCAACGTTAGCTCCAACTTCTTCAAGTTTAGCTTTGATTTCTTCAGCTTCTTCTTTAGTAGCTCCTTCTTTAACAGCTTTAGGAGTGTTGTCAACAAGTTCTTTCGCTTCTTTAAGACCAAGGCCTGTGATTTCACGAACAACTTTGATAACTTTGATTTTTTGATCTCCAGCAGATGCAAGAACTACATCAAACTCAGTTTTTTCAGCTGCAGCGTCTCCACCAGCAGCACCAACAACAGCAACAGGAGCTGCTGCAGTTACACCGAATTCTTCTTCAATAGCTTTAACTAGGTCGTTTAGTTCTAAAACAGTCATGTTTTTAACTGCTTCTAAGATTTGTTCTTTAGACATTATATTTTTCCTCCTTGTTTTGTATGTGTTTTATTAGGATACATGATAGTAGCGTAATAGATTACGCTCCTTGTTCTTCTTTTTGTTCTGCAACTGCTTTTGTAACAAGAGCGAAGTTGCGGATTGGTGCTTGAAGCACGCTGAGTAGCATAGAAAGAAGTCCTTCGCGAGATGGTAGCTCAGCAAGAGCTTTAACATCTTCAACAGAAGCGATATTTCCTTCAATTACACCCGCTTTAATTTCAAGCGCTTCGTTTTTCTTAGCGAAGTCGTTAAGAATTTTTGCTGGTGAAACTACATCTTCATTACTGAATGCAATAGCGTTAGGACCAGTCAAAGCATCATTAAGACCGCTTAGTCCAGCAGCTTCAGCAGCGCGGCGTGTCATTGAGTTTTTGTAAACTTTGAATTCAACGCCAGCTTCACGAAGCTGTTTACGAAGTTCAGTTACTTGAGAAACAGAAAGACCACGGTAGTCAACAACGATTGTTGATTTACTAGCTTTCAATTTCTCTGCGATATCAGATACAATTTGCTGCTTTTGTTCGATAATGCTGCTCATCTTTACACCTCCTGTAGAATTACATTCATACCGACAAATAAAATCCTCCACATCCGAAAAGACATGGAGGAATATACAATAGTCGTTTACACAACTGTTAAGTCTATCGTATTACCTCGGCAGGGAATTAAGCGTTAAGCACCTGCTGTCTTTGGTATAAATGTTATATTTATTTTAACAACAAGATGTAGTATAGGCTATCTATCTTGTTTTGTCAAATGCCAATTTTTATCAAACAGTAGAAGGATCTACTTTTACGCCAGGACCCATTGTTGAAGTAACAGAAACGTTCTTCATGTAAGTTCCTTTTGCTGCTGCAGGTTTTACTTTTTGCATTGTTTCAAAGATAGTTGTGAAGTTATCAACTAGTTTAGCATCTTCGAAAGATACTTTACCGATTGGAACGTGGATGTTTCCAGCTTTGTCCACACGGTATTCTACTTTACCAGCTTTAATTTCGTTAACTGCTTTTGTAACATCAAAAGTAACTGTTCCAGTTTTAGGGTTTGGCATTAAACCTTTAGGTCCCAATACGCGACCAAGTTTACCAACTTCACCCATCATGTCTGGAGTAGCAACGATAACGTCGAAATCGAACCAACCTTGTTGGATTTTAGTGATATATTCAGCATCTCCAACAAAATCTGCACCTGCAGCTTCTGCTTCTTTAAGCTTATCGCCTTTAGCAAAAACTAACACGCGTTGAGTTTTACCAGTACCGTGTGGAAGCACAACAGCTCCACGGATTTGTTGGTCAGCTTTCTTAGGATCTACTCCTAGACGGAAAGCAACTTCAACTGATGCATCAAATTTTGTAGTGCTTGTTTTTTTAACTAGTTCAATTGCTTCTGCAACTGGGTAAGCTTTAGTACGATCAACTTGCTTGATAGCTTCTAAATACTTCTTACCTTTTTTAGCCATAACTATATTTCCTCCTTGAATTGTGGTTTTAGCGGAATTACCTCCCACGAATAAAGGTTGCGACGCTAACAAAAGATGTCGCAACCTTAATCAACAGAACCATATTGGATATGGTTTAGTCTTCAATAACAATACCCATGCTGCGGGCAGTACCTTCAACCATACGCATAGCTGCTTCAACGCTAGCTGCATTTAGATCAGGCATTTTTGTTTCAGCAATCTCGCGTACTTTATCACGCTTAACAGTTGCTACTTTATTACGGTTAGGTTCACCAGAACCAGACTCAATACCAGCTGCTTTTTTCAATAAAACTGCAGCAGGTGGAGTTTTTGTAATAAATGTAAATGAACGGTCTTCAAAAACCGTAATCTCAACAGGAATAATTAAACCAGCTTGTTCAGCTGTACGAGCGTTAAACTCCTTACAGAATCCCATGATGTTAACACCTGCTTGACCTAGTGCTGGTCCAACTGGTGGCGCCGGATTTGCTTTAGCTGCTGGAATTTGCAATTTAACAACTTTAATTACTTTTTTAGCCACGAGACACACCTCCTTAAAGTCCGTGATGTGGTAATAGGGGTTTTCCCCTCCCACTCAACACATATAATCTTTATATTATCATAAAGAATGCGACAATATTCCATCTCATCTTTTGAGACATACTGACCTTTGAAATATTAACACTTTTTCTCGTTCATTTCAAGTTTTTCAGGTTAAAATTTTTCAATTTGTGTAAAATCAAGCTCTACAGGTGTATCCCTGCCGAACATATTCACTAAAACTTTTACTTTTGCTTTATCATTATCTATCTCTTCGACAGATCCTGTGAAGTTTGCAAATGGACCTTCATTTACTTTAACTGTTTCACCCAATTCAAACTCGATATCAATACGTTGTTCGTCAACGCCCATTCTCTTAAGAATAACTTGTACTTCGTCAGGCATAAGCGGAGTCGGCTTTGAACCCGAACCTGCAGATCCAACGAATCCTGTTACACCAGGAGTGTTGCGGACAACATACCATGAATCATCTGTCATCACGATTTCTACAAGCACATAGCCCGGGAATACCTTTCTTTTTACAACTTTCTTCTTGCCGTTTCTTATATCAGTTTCTTCTTCTTCTGGAACGATTACACGGAAAATTTTATCCTGCATTCCCATTGTTTCAACACGTTTTTCTAGGTTGGCTTTGACTTTGTTCTCATAGCCAGAGTAAGTATGTACTACATACCAATTTTTTTCCATATTTGAGGACTGTTATGTCCGTCCCTCCTTAACGCTATTTTACTCTTCATGCCTTATGTAATGCATTCATTTAAAAAGAGCAATCCCATAAAAAAGCTTAATAGTTATTTTCAAGCAATGAAAAAACCCGTTTCCGGGCTTTGTGTGTTTCCTATTGTGTTACCATTATACCATGAGTGGACAACAGTTATTCAAGTATTAAACGAATTAGTTCGGAAATTCCCATATCAACTAGTGCAAAGAACAAAGCAAAGAACACTACTGTCGCAAGGACGGTGATTGTGTAGTTAGTCAGTTCCTTTCTTTTCGGCCAACTAACCTTTCTTAATTCTCTGCCTACTTCGCGGAAAAAGTTAACAGTGCGTTGCATTTCGTTACCTCCATATTTAAAAGCGGGTAGCCTGTCTTAGCAGCATTTGCTATTTTGTCTCTTTATGAACTGTATGTGCATTGCATGTTTGACAATATTTCTTCACTTCAAGGCGATCTGTGGTTTTGCTGCTCATTGTCGAATAGTTTCTGGAGCCGCAATTTCCACAAGCCAATACAAGCTTATTTCTCATTAAATAACACCTACTACGTCCTTTATATCTCCCCAAACTGTAACATGGACATGAATGTATGTCAATATTAGTCAGTTAATTGCCTTTTCTGCGGTTTTGTTACTATCACAGTGAAAACTCCCGGATCTCCAGGTAGCGCTCAAGCTTTCTTTTAACCCTTTGGAGAGCGTTATCTATCGACTTTACATGCCTGTTAAGCTCTTCTGAAATCTCCTGATAGGATTGTCCATCTAAATACAGAGCTAACACTTTCCTTTCCAAATCACTCAGAAGCTCGGACATTTTCACTTCGATATGGTCAAACTCTTCTTGATTGATTATTAATTCCTCTGGATCTAATATCTTCGCTCCAGAAATAACATCCATTAATGTTCGATCTGACTCTTCATCGTAAATTGGCTTATCAAGAGAGACGTAGGAATTTAAAGGAATATGCTTCTGTCTTGTTGCCGTCTTTATTGCAGTGATAATTTGCCTCGTAATGCATAATTCAGCAAAAGCTTTAAATGACGACAGCTTGTCCCCTTTAAAATCTCGGATGGCTTTATACAAACCAATCATGCCTTCTTGAACAATATCTTCTTTATCAGCACCGATTAGGAAATAAGATCTAGCTTTTGCTCTTACAAAATTACGATATTTTTGAATGAGAAAGTCTAAAGCATCACTTTCTCCCTTATGAACTAATTCGACCAGTGTTTCATCATCAAGTTCTAAATACTTCTCAACACTTTCATTACTCTTACTCCTGTTGTCAGCACTCATTCAGATCCCCCCGACCGCACAATCATGGATAAAACCATTATACAGTAGGGTTTTTTTAAGCGTCAACAACTCATTTCTCGCCGCGGCGCCATTTTTCAAATAATTCTTCCATTTCTTTAGAAAGCGGTATCTTAATTACAGGCTTTCTTTCTTTAATTCGCTTTACTTTTTTTTCGATATTTTTTTCAATATCAGCCATTTCTATCAGGAGCTCTCTCGCTGAAATCCTTAGAGCTCCTTGTCCAAATATAGCCCACTGTTCAGTAAAATCCGATGTAGCAACATGAACTTGTGTTCTTCTATTGCTTAGCTCTTTTGCTAGCTTTTCGATTCTTTCATCAGCCGTTTCATTTTCCTTTGTGAAAATCACTTCAACCTTAGAGTTTCTGTACTTTTTTTCCGTACCCCTGACATAGTAGGCATCAAAAACTATGATGACACGATACCCTGAATACCCCTGATATTCTGCCATTTTCTCGAGCAAGGCATCTCTAGCAGCCGCCAAATCATTATTCTTCAACTTATTGAGCTCTGGCCATGCTCCTATAATGTTATAGCCGTCAACTATAAGTATATCCATCATTATCCCTCAATTGGATGGCGTTTACGGTATACCTCATACATTAAAAGTGCTGCAGCTACGGATGCATTTAATGATGTCACTGCACCTGCCATAGGCAGCTGGATAAGAAAGTCGCACTTGTCACGGATGAGCCTTCCCATCCCTTTCCCTTCACTTCCAATTACAAGGCCAAGCGGCATTGTTCCATCAAACCTGCGGTAATCTTCTTTGCCTTTCGCATCAGTTCCTGCGATCCATACTCCTCTTTCCTTGAGCTCATCAATCGCTCTGGCCATATTTGTCACCCTAACAACCGGGATATGTTCAATCGCTCCCGTCGATGCTTTAGCAACAGTTGCAGTCAGCCCTACTGCTCTTCTTCTTGGAATAATAATTCCATGTGCTCCTACAGCATCGGCTGTACGCATAATAGAGCCTAGATTATGCGGATCTTCAATCTCATCCAACAGCATAAAAAATGGTGCTTCATTTCGCTTTTCAGCAAGTGCGAACAAATCATCCATTTCAGCATATTGGTAAGCGGCAACCTGAGCCACAACCCCCTGGTGGTTTGCATCTACAAGTGTATCAAGCTTTTTCTTTGGCACAAATTGAACAAGTACATTCGAATTTTTCGCTAAACCGATCACTGTCTGCATTTGCCCTTTTTGGGAGCCTTCTGCAATAAGAATCTTATTGACATCCCTTTCTGATTTTAACGCTTCAATTACTGCGTTCTTTCCAACAATATAATCATTATCCACTATTGGTTCCTCCTACTGCTTTTCAATGATGGATAAGGCAGCTTGAATAATTTTTTCAAGCCGCTCCTCATCCTTAGACAAATATAAATACCCAAGCACAGCTTCAAAACCAGTGCTATACCGGTATGTTTGAACATCCGTATTTTTTGGTATACTCCCAGATTTTGCGTTTCTGCCTCTTTTCATGACCGCAAATTCTTCAGGTGTGAAAAAATCCTCCGCTATCAGCGCATGGACGACCTTTGCTTGCCCCTTTGCTGAAACATACTTAGTAGCTTCCCTATGGAGCTGGTTAGGCCTCACCTTGCCGCTATATAGAAGATGCCTTCTGACGTATATCTCCAGTACAGCATCACCCATATACGCAAGAGCCAAGCTATTCAGTTGTTTTTCATCAATATTCTTATCGTAAAGGAGCATTCATTACCCTCTTTTCCAGCGAATGCCCTGTGGCGTATCTTCTAATATGATGTTCATCGCTTTCAATTGGTCTCTAATTTGGTCAGCCAATTGGAAATTACGTTCTTTGCGTGCCTGATTTCGTTTCTCGATAAGTGCTTCTATTTCCTCGTCAAGCAAATCTTCCTGCGCAAGCGAAAGCCCAAGCACTCCGAAAAGCTCTTCAAATTCTTTTATAAACGCATTGATGACAGCCGCTGACGTTGTCTTTTCCAATAAGTAATAATTAGCTTGCTGGGAAAGTTCAAATAACACGGAAATACCGTTAGCTGTGTTAAAATCATCATCCATACTTTCAATGAATTGATTATGCAAATCAGTGATTTTATTCAGCCATTCTTCATTCGTATCCGTTAGGTCAGTGCTTGTAACCTTGCGGTGCAGCAAGTTATCGTAAGAAGTTCTAATACGCTCCAATCCAGCTCTTGTATTCTCTAGTACTTCTTCACTGTAATTGATTGGGTTGCGGTAATGAACCGACAGCATAAAGAATCTTAATACTTGTGGATCGTGGATCTGCAGAATATCGTGAACTGTAATAAAGTTACCTAACGACTTAGACATTTTCTCATTATCAATATTAATATAGCCATTGTGCATCCAATAGTTTGCAAACGTCTTTCCTGATAATGCCTCTGATTGGGCAATCTCATTCTCATGATGAGGGAAGGCTAGATCCTGTCCTCCTGCATGAATGTCAATTGTGTCCCCTAAATACTTTTTAACCATTGCTGAGCACTCTATATGCCATCCTGGTCTTCCTTGTCCCCACGGGCTTTCCCAAGAGATTTCTCCCTCTTTTGCATTTTTCCATAGAGCGAAATCAAGAGAATCTTGCTTTTTTTCACCAACAGCTATTCTTGCTCCAGATCTAAGCTCATCAATTGATTGATGCGATAATTTACCGTATCCTTCAAATTTTCTAGTATGATAATAGACATCTCCCTCTGACTCATAAGCAAAGCCTTTATCAATTAGCGCTGCGATGAATTCAATAATGATATCCATACTTTCTGTTACACGAGGATGGGTATCTGCTTTTTTGCAACCAAGTGCAGTAACGTCTTCAAAATAAGCTTCAATAAAGCGGTCTGCAATAGCAGGAACCTCTTCTCCAAGCTCATTGGCAGCCCTAATCAATTTATCGTCTACATCAGTGAAATTAGAAACAAAGTTTACATCATAGCCTCTAAATTCTAGATAGCGTCTTACTGTATCAAATACTATTGCTGGTCTTGCATTTCCAATATGAATATAGTTGTATACGGTTGGACCGCAAACATACATTTTAACCTTACCCTCTTCTAAAGGTACAAAATCTTCTTTTTCCCTTGATAATGTATTATAAATTTGAATAGGCATTACCTATATCTCCCTTCCTTTTTCAGCTCTTTCAATTCGGTTTTTAAATGAAGCAGCTCATTCTCTAATTCCTTCATTCTCTCCGCAAATGGGTCAGGTAAATCGGAGTGGTTTAAGTCTTTTTTTATTCTAATACCATCCTGCACCACTACCGTCCCAGGAATACCTACGACTGTGGAATTTGGCGGAACATCTTTCAAAACAACAGAACCGGCTCCAATTTTTGCATTCTCACCAATAATTATCGAACCTAATACTTTTGCTCCAGTTGCAATTAACGCATTATCCTTGACCGTTGGATGTCTCTTTCCTTTTTCTTTCCCGGTTCCTCCTAAGGTTACCCCTTGAAATATCGTCACATTATCACCAATTTCGCAAGTTTCCCCTATAACAACTCCCATGCCATGATCTATAAAGAGTCTTTTTCCAATCGTCGCTCCTGGGTGTATTTCTACACCAGTTACTAAACGGCTGAATTGAGATATCGTGCGGGCAAGAAAAAACCATCTATGTTTGTAAAAACGATGCGCAAGGCGATGAAGCCAAATCGCATGCAATCCAGAGTAAGTAAGGACTACTTCAATTGTGCTTCTTGCTGCAGGATCTTGTTCAAATACTACTGATATGTCTTCTTTAATGCGCTTAAACATTTTAACCCTCCCAATTCCTTCTCTATTTACATGAAAGCCGTTTATATTCCCCCAACTTTGCTTTATACCTACAAAAAAAAGCGTCTCTGTCCATAAAGACAGAGACGCTTTTATATGCGCGGTTCCACTCTGTTTAGATTATTCCCTAGGTAATAATCTCCACTCAAACCTTGTTAACGGTTAGGAACCGCCTCTATTTACTAAACAAAAGACCTAGAAACTGCTTTTCGTTTTTCAATATAGGACTCAGAGGGGCACTTCAAAAAAGGAGAGGCTTGAACCACTTTCAGCCGCTGATGGTTCTCTCTAAAAAGCATCCTTTTTTTACTTTTCCTCTTCTACGATTTATTATTTATTTGGTTTTCCTTTACTATATTACATTTTTATCAGAATGTTAACCAATTAGAGATAATAATCTTTTTTCAATTTTAGAAGATCCAAGCAATTCAATTGCTTTAGGAAGATCTGGTCCATGTGTTTGACCAGTTGCAGCTACACGAATCGGCATAAATAAATTTTTGCCTTTTTGGCCTGTAGCCTTCTGGACTTTTTTAATGGCAGCTTTAATATTATCTGCAGTCCATTCACTCAAAGCATCCAGCTCTTCCTTAAAGGAAGACAGTACTTCCTTCACTTGTTCACCAGATAATACCTCTTTTGCTTCTTCATCATACTCTATATCTTCACTGAAGAACAATGTAGATAGACCGACAATATCAGCACCACAGCTCATTTGCTCCTGATACAAGCCGATTAGATTATGAACCCACATGTCCTCTTCACTTGAACGGTTCTCCTCAACAAGTCCTGCTTTAATAAGATGAGGTAACGCCAGCTCAATGACCTTGCTTAGGTCAGCCTTTTTAATGTACTGGTTGTTCATCCATGCCAGTTTATTCTGGTCAAAGAGAGCAGGTGACTTCGAAAGTCTTGCTGCGTCAAAGATTTTGATGAATTCTCCCTTCGTAAAGAGCTCTTCCTCTCCTTCTGGAGACCAACCTAGCAGGGTAATAAAGTTGAAAAGTGCTTCTGGCAGATAGCCAAGCTCTTCATATTGCTCGATAAATTGAATAATAGATTCATCTCGTTTGCTCAGTTTCTTTCTGCTTTCATTGACGATTAAAGTCATATGGCCAAACACTGGTCTCTCCCAATTAAGCGCATCATAAATCATCAGCTGCTTAGGTGTGTTTGTAATATGGTCATCTCCCCTAAGAACGTGGGAAATTTCCATTAGATGATCATCTATAGCAACCGCAAAGTTATATGTAGGGGTGCCGTCTTTTTTAACGATAACATAATCCCCAATTGTTTCTGATTCAAAAGAAACAGATCCTTTGACCATGTCCTCAAACTCATACACAACATTCTCTGGAACCTTAATTCGGATGCTAGGCTGTCTGCCTTCCGCTTCTAGTTTCGCCTGTTCTTCCTTAGTCAAATGACGGCATTTGCCGGAGTATTTCGGTGTTTCATTATTCTTTACTTGCTCTTCCCGCTCTGCTTCAATTTCTTCTTCCGTACAGTAGCACTTATACGCTAATCCGCGATCAAGCAATTCATTATAATATTTTTTATAGATGTCATTTCGCTCTGATTGACGGTAAGGACCAAAATCTCCACCGACATCTACGCTTTCGTCCCAATCTATGCCAAGCCACTTTAAGTATTTTAATTGGCTTTGCTCTCCACCTTCGATATTACGTTTTTTATCTGTATCCTCAATTCGGATAATAAACTTCCCACCCAAATTGCGTGCATATAAATAATTGAATAATGCAGTACGCGCATTCCCTATGTGTAAATGTCCCGTTGGACTTGGGGCATAACGAACACGTATTTCGTTACTCATGGTTCTGCCTCCTCGAATTTGTTTCATAAATATTTCTTGTTTATTCTATCACTTAGTATTTTCCATTAAAAGAGTGTTACTACACTTTTCTCTGTAAAAGAACAACTGCCAAAGAGGCAATTCCTTCTCCTCTTCCTGTAAATCCTAATTTCTCTGTTGTTGTCGCCTTTACATTTACGTTTTCAAGCGGTGTTTCCAACAGCTCAGCAATTCTAGATTGCATTTCCTTAATATGCGGCGCCATTTTTGGCTGCTGTGCCATAATTGTACAATCAGCATTCACCAACTCATAGCCTTTTGACTTCACCATACTCCAAACTTCTTTTAACAGAACTGCTGAATCAAAGTCCTTGAAAGCCTGATCTGTATCAGGAAAATGCCTGCCAATGTCTCCTTCTCCTATAGCACCCAAGCAAGCATCTGCTATAGTATGTAAAAGCACATCTGCGTCAGAGTGTCCAAGCAGTCCTTTTTCATAAGGAATCTCAATACCGCCGATTATAAGCGGTCTCCCCTCTACTAGTTGATGCACATCAAAACCTTGTCCTATTCGCAACATGTCTTGTACTCCTTTTGCTGTTAAGATTTATACTTTATTTTTTGTATGATTGCCTCTGCAAAATATAGATCTTCTGGTGTAGTTAATTTTATATTGTCATAGTTGCCCATGACAATTCTAACGTCTTGCCCCAATCTCTCTACAAGACTAGCATCATCTGTGCCTAGAAACCCCTCTTCAATTGCTCTTTCATGGGCTTCTTTTAACAAGGAAATACGAAAAGCTTGTGGGGTCTGGATAGCCCACAAGCTAGAACGTTCTACTGTCTCTTCAACTACCCCGTCTTTTACCTTTTTGACGGTATCTTTAATTGGGACCGCTAAGACAGATGCTCCACTCGCTGCTGCAGCTTCCGTCAACTCCTTCATCTGATGAAGGTCGATGAATGGTCTAGCGGCATCATGAACAAGGACGATAGCATCATCTGAAATTTCCTTTACAGCATTGTAGACACTATACTGCCTTTCATCTCCACCGTTTACGATTGCAGCAATTTTCGTTATTTTATTCCTTTTTATCAGTCCATGCATTTCTTGTTTATCCTGGGGGCTGGTAACCAACCAAATCTTGCTACAGTTTTCATCCTTTTCAAACACCTTGAGAGTATGGATAAATACTGGCAGACCGTCTATTTTAAGGAACAGTTTATTCTTCCCTGCTCCCATTCTTTTCCCCTGACCCGCGGCCGGTATAATGACTTCATAAGCCATAAAACAAACTCCCATCCATTACAATGCTTTTTCTAATAACTTTGGTTTTGCAAAAATCATTCTTCCTGCCGATGTCTGCAAAACACTAGTGACAAGCACATCAATATGTTTTCCTATAAAGTTGCGTCCTTCTTCAACAACGATCATCGTGCCGTCATCCAAATAGGCAACACCTTGGTTATGCTCTTTACCATCTTTAATAATAAGTATCTTCATTTCTTCCCCTGGCAAAACAACTGGTTTTACAGCATTCGCCAAGTCATTAATATTTAGAACGGATACCTTTTGCAATTCACAAACCTTATTTAGGTTAAAATCATTAGTAACTACAACACCATTTGTGATTTTAGCGAGCTTTACAAGCTTGCTGTCCACTTCTGTAATTTCTTCAAAGTCGCCTTCATAAATCTCCACTTTGATTGCAAGCTCTTTCTGAATGCGATTGAGGATATCAAGACCTCTTCTTCCTCTGTTTCTTTTCAAAGCATCAGATGAATCTGCGATATGCTGTAATTCACCAAGTACAAACTGCGGAATTACAATCGTTCCCTCAAGGAAACCTGTCTGGCAAATGTCAGCGATTCTTCCATCAATAATGACACTCGTATCTAGAATTTTCAAATTGCTCTTTTCTGGTTTTGATACTTCCTCTTCATTTGCTTTCTTCTTTCTAGCTGCAAAAAGAGTGGATAGCTCGTCTCTCTTTTTGAACCCTACCTGAAAACCTAAATAGCCAAAAAGTAAAGTTAAAAGAATAGGCGCGACCGTATTGATTAACGGTACTTTTATGGCGGTTAGTGCATAGCCTATCAAGAAGGCTAATATCAGTCCAAATGCTAAACCGACACTTCCTGTAATAATATCAGTGATTGGAGCCTTAACAAGGGTTTCTTCCACCAGCTTGATAAAATTAACAATATAATCTATCGCCCAAAAAGTAATAAAATAAAAAATAATGGCACCAAGTATTGCCGATACATAAGGGTTATTTATTAAATTATGATTTAAGTTAACCATATTTAATAAATCAGGAATAAAAACGATTCCCAAAGTCCCTCCAATAATTAAAAAACATGCCTGTACAATCCGTCTTAACAATACTTACACCTCCTCTTTCACATTATAAACAAATTCCCGAATTTGAAACCTAATATTACAGAGAATTTTTTTATTTGTAATGAAAAAGTTAAATAGCAAACTTTTTGTTCTTTTTTGGCTATTTTTAGAGTAGCATTCTTGGTAATTAAATGTCAAATTATTTAAACATTACATTTTATCATACCAATAATGCAACTTCAATTGTTTTTTCTATAGAACTTGTCCGGTTACTCTCCTAAGGCAGCTTTTAACGCCTCTCCAACAGAACTGACACCAATCAGTTCAATCCCCTTGGGAGCACTAAGACCTGATAGGTTATTAGCAGGCAATATAACGCGCTCAAATCCTAATTTAGCCGCTTCTTGTACTCGTTGTTCGATTCTGGATACTCTTCGCACTTCCCCAGTCAGACCTACTTCTCCAATAATGCAGTCTGTCGCCCTTGTGGTCTTATCTCTGAAGCTGGATGCAATACTAACAGCTATAGCAAGATCAATCGCCGGTTCATCAAGCTTAACTCCTCCCGCAACCTTTAAATAAGCATCTTGGTTTTGCAACAGCATTCCAACTCTTTTTTCAAGTACTGCCATCAATAATGGCACACGATTATGATCTATCCCTGTTGCCATCCGTCTTGGATTTCCAAAGCTTGTTGGAGAAATAAGGGCTTGTATCTCGACAAGCACAGGTCTTGTTCCTTCCATGGATGCCACAACTGTTGATCCAGCAGCACCTTGTGAACGTTCCTCCAGAAATATTTCTGATGGATTTTCGACTTCTTCCAGTCCAAATTCCTTCATTTCAAAGATTCCCATTTCATTCGTGGAGCCGAAACGGTTTTTAACAGCCCGCAATATCCTGTAGGTATGATGTCGTTCTCCCTCAAAATATAAAACGGTATCCACCATGTGCTCAAGCAGTCTTGGGCCTGCAATAGACCCTTCCTTTGTCACATGACCAACTATAAAAATGGCAATTCCCTTTGTCTTTCCTATCCTCATCAGTTCAGCTGTACACTCTCGCACTTGGGAGACACTCCCCGGGGCAGAAGTGACTTCTGGATGAAAAATTGTTTGGATAGAGTCTATTACCACAAAATCTACCTTTGAGTTTTCTATCGTTCTGCTGATTTCCTCTAAGTTTGTCTCTGAATATACAAGGAGATCATCAGACATAACTCCAAGCCTGTCCGCTCTCAGCTTTGTTTGTTTTTGTGATTCCTCTCCTGAAACATATAAAACAGACTGTTTTTTCAGGGCTAATTGTGCAGATACCTGCAAGAGCAGTGTCGATTTCCCAATCCCCGGATCTCCTCCGATAAGCACAAGAGAACCAGGTACCACCCCACCTCCGAGCACGCGGTTAAGCTCTTCTAGATCTGTTTTAATTCGAGGCTCATTAACTGTCTCAATGCTTGTTACAGGAATAGGCTTGGCAGCTATTGTCACACCTTGAGAATGAGCAAATGCCCCTTTCCTCTGTGCTGGAGCCTTTTCTACTTCTTCCACCATTGTATTCCAATTTCCACAGCCTGGACATTTACCCATCCATTTTGCAGACTCATAGCCGCATTCCTGACATAAGAACTTTGTCTTTCTTTTCGCCATGCTTGTATCTCCTTACCTTTAACTATCTCTTCTATTCTTACAAAGTATAAATGGCACACGCAATAGTAAAACGTGTGCCATTTATGATATTAAGCGTTATTTTTGCAGGTTTGTCAATTGCTGTGTATCTTTCACCCTTACAGTGAATTCCCCATCTTCCACATCTAGATCAATATGCTGTCCGTTTAAGACTGTGCCTTTTAAAAGCTCCTCTGACAGACGGTCTTCGATATGCTTCTGAATGGCCCTGCGTAGTGGTCTAGCTCCATATTCAGGATCATAACCTTCTTGTGCGATCTTCTCCTTAGCAGCATCAGTGATAGTCAAATATATTTCTTGTTCTTTCAATCTGCTTACTAACTGATCTGCCATTAGAGATACAATCTCTTGAAGATGCTTCTTCTCTAAGGAATGGAACACAATAATCTCATCGATACGGTTTAAGAACTCTGGACGGAATGCTCTTTTCAGCTCTTCCATCACACGTCCTTTCATATCTTTGTAGTCCTGTTCACCATCCTGAATATTAAAGCCTACATATTTATTCGTTTTTAAAGCAGACGCACCAACATTCGATGTCATGATTAGTACTGTATTTCTAAAATCAACTGTTCTTCCTTTAGAGTCAGTTAAGCGCCCGTCTTCTAACACCTGCAGCAGAATATTGAAAACATCCGGGTGAGCTTTTTCTATTTCATCTAAAAGTACAACTGAATAAGGTTTTCTTCTTACTTTCTCAGTAAGCTGTCCGCCTTCCTCATAACCTACATACCCTGGAGGTGAACCAACAAGTCTTGACGTAGAATGCTTCTCCATGTACTCGGACATATCAATGCGAATCATTGCATCTTCATCGCCAAACATTGATTCAGCAAGGGCACGCGCAAGCTCTGTTTTACCTACACCTGTTGGTCCTAAGAAAATGAAGGAACCAATAGGGCGTTTTGGATCTTTCAAACCGGCTCTTGCTCTTCTTACAGCTTTGGAGATAGCTTTTACTGCTTCCTCTTGGCCAATTACCCTGTTATGAAGAATGTTTTCCATATTAAGAAGCTTATCTGTTTCAGTTTGTGCCAATCTTGATACAGGGATTCCAGTCCAGCTTGATACAACAGTTGCGATATCTTCCACTGTTACTTCTGTATTTTCTTGACCCTGTTTTTCTTTCCAATTCTTCTTCGTTTCTTCCAGCTGTTCACGAAGTCTTTGCTCTGTGTCACGCAAGGAAGCAGCCTTTTCAAACTCTTGGCTTTGGACTGATGCATCCTTTTCTTTGCGCACTTCCTCTAATTTAACTTCTAGTTCCTTTAAGTTAGGAGGAGTTGTGTAAGATCTTAATCTTACCTTCGATCCTGCTTCATCTATTAAATCAATTGCTTTATCTGGCAAGAAGCGATCAGAAATATAACGATCTGACAATTTCACTGCTGCTTCAATTGCTTCATCAATGATTGATACACGGTGATGCGCCTCATATCTGTCACGCAGACCTTTTAAAATCTGGATAGATTCATCAATAGTAGGCTCATCAACTGTGATTGGTTGGAAACGTCTTTCTAGAGCAGCATCTTTCTCAATATATTTGCGGTACTCATCTAATGTAGTCGCACCAATACATTGCAGCTCTCCTCGAGCAAGGGAAGGCTTTAGAATATTAGATGCATCAATTGCACCTTCAGCACCGCCTGCCCCAATCAGTGTATGCAACTCATCAATAAAGAGAATGATGTTACCTGCTTGGCGAATCTCATCCATAACCTTTTTCAAACGGTCCTCAAATTCACCGCGGTATTTTGTTCCTGCTACAACTGTACCCATATCTAAAGTCATAACCCTTTTATCTCTTAAAATTTCAGGTACTTCATTTTGAACAATTTGCTGTGCCAATCCTTCTGCTATTGCCGTTTTACCGACACCAGGCTCACCGATAAGAACAGGATTGTTTTTAGTTCTTCTGCTCAATACTTCAATTACACGTTGAATTTCCTTACTTCTACCAATAACTGGATCTAGACTACCTTCTCTTGCAATAGCAGTTAAATCTCGTGCAAGACTGTCTAGAGTTGGAGTATTTGCGCTTGCAGCAGAGCTGCCTTGATGGCTTCCCGATTCACTGCTTCCAAGTAGTTGTAATACTTGCTGTCTTGCTTTATTTAAACTAACACCAACATTATTGAGGACTCGTGCTGCTACACCTTCTCCTTCTCGGATAAGACCAAGAAGAATATGCTCTGTACCTACATAAGAATGACCAAGCTTTCTTGCTTCATCCATAGAAAGTTCAATTACTTTTTTTGCTCTAGGAGTGTAGTGGATTGTTTGAGAACCTTCCTGACCTCTGCCAATCAGGTTTTCTACCTCCTCCTGGATTTTTTCAGGACTTAAGCCAAGTGCTTGCAGTGCCTTTGCAGCAATGCCTTCTCCTTCTCGGACTAAACCAAGAAGAATATGTTCTGTACCAATATTGTTATGTCCTAAGCGGATTGCTTCCTCTTGTGAAAGTGCCAGTACCTTTTGTGCTCTTTCTGTAAAACGTCCAAACATCATAATGTCATCCTCCCAATTATATAATTACTCTGTTTCCAACAATAATCTTTCTCTTATTAAGGATGCGCGGCGTATGTCGCGATCATTTGGATTCATTTGCCCGCCTGAATAAAGTTGCAGAAAACCAGGCTGAGTCAAGATAAGCAGTTCATTTAGTATCCCTTTTGATACATTTTTAATAAAGCCCATATCGATACCTAATTGAAGGTCCGATAAGCATTTAGCTGCTTCTTTTGTTTCTATTATTCTGCTGTTACAGAGGATTCCATATGATCGGAAAACCCTATCTTCTAATTGTATGTTTGAAGTTCTTACTAATGCCTCTCTTGCAGCTCTTTCTTGTTCAATAAGCTGATGCACGACGCTTTTTAATTCTTCTACTATATCGCTTTCTGATTTCCCTAATGTTATCTGGTTGGATATTTGAAATATATTACCTAAAGCTTCGCTGCCCTCACCGTAAATTCCTCTAACAACTAAACCTAATTGATTGATGGCAGGAATAATTCTATTCATTTGTTGGGTTAGAACCATCCCAGGGAGATGCATCATAACAGATGCTCTTAAGCCAGTGCCTATATTTGTCGGACAGCTTGTTATATACCCAAGCTCAAGGTGATAAGCATAATCAATGGACTCTTCCAGCCAATTGTCTATTTTATTTGCTTTCTCTAATGCTTCCATAACCTGCAAACCAGGCTTTATACATTGGATTCTAATGTGGTCTTCTTCATTGAGCATGATGCTTACTTCCTCATCCTCAGAAAGAACGCATGCTCCATATGCAGCATCATTGGCAAGAAGAGGACTGATTAAATGTTTTTCAACAAGAACCCTTTTTTCAAGTTGCTGAAGATCTTCCATTTTAAGTAGTTCTAAGTTGTCAAAACTTTCGTTTGACTGTGCTGATACCTTTTCACCGACTTTTTGAATCACTGTTTCTGCTTCTTCATTAGAGAAAAGTATCGGAAACTTGATGGAATTTATGTTTCTAGCTAATCTTATTCGAGAGGTCAGAACGATGTCAGAGTCTGGTCCATCTGAGCACATCCAAGATGTTTTTGCTTTATTAATGAATTTTTCAAAAGACAACTCTTACTCGCTCCCCTCATTAAAAGTAACCAATTGTTTTTCCTTTTTTCTAATCTCGTCTCTTACCTCAGCAGCCTTTTCAAACTCCTCTTGTATGATAAGATCTTTAAGTGTTTCTCTAAGTTTGCCAATTTCCTTTTTGATTAAGATATGTCCGCCTACTCTTTCTGGAACCTTTCCTTTATGTTCGACATTTCC
Source organism: Niallia laureatilytica (assembly GCF_046613985.1). NCBI lineage: Bacteria > Bacillati > Bacillota > Bacilli > Caryophanales > Bacillaceae > Niallia > Niallia laureatilytica. The sequence goes on from NZ_JBKKHP010000016.1 coordinate 63,182, forward strand.
TCCATGCAATCTCTTTAAAATTGGCTGAAGTCTGTCTTTGAAAGTTTCATAGCAATTAGGACAGCCAAACCTCCCAATTTTCGTGAATTGAGGGAAAGTCATTGAGCATTCCTTACATTGAAGCTCTGCTTCCTTTTGATACGGGTCATGTTTAATATGTTGAATGCTCGGTTCCATGTTTAGTAAACCGGCTAACAGGCTATTGAATGAAAATCCCGGAGTTTCATTTGCCGTAAACAAATCTCCCTTTTCTCTGGCACAATGTTCACATAGATGAAATTCCGTTTTATTCCCATTAATGATTTTGGAGTAATGAAGTGTTGCAGGCCTTTGATTACATTCTGAACAATTCATGCTTTCACCTCACAACTAACATTATTATTTATATTTTAGGGTAGTTAACATCGCTTTTAACAGTCTTGCTCTTAGTTCATCTCTATATGGAAGGTCAAGATACAGTACAGAGCGATCAATAACACTTAGCATTATTTTCGCTTCTCTTTCATTTATGACCTCTTCTTCAACAAGACGGTAAATGACGTCTTCTGCACTGCTTTGAGGTATTCGACTTTGAATAAGGGAAAGTAATTGGTCGATCAGATGAGCGTAATCATGTGATTGAACCTTCATTATTCGAATGAAGCCGCCTCCGCCACGTTTGCTTTCAACTAAATACCCTTTTTCAATTGTGAATCGGGTATTGATGACGTAATTTATTTGTGATGGTACACAATCGAATTTGTCGGCAACTTCGCTTCGTTTTATTTCAACAAGTGATTTTCCGCTCATCTCTAATACTTCTTTTAAATAATGCTCAATTATATCCGAAATATTTCTCACCAAGCCTCCCCCTTCTGACTTTGACTATATTTGACTATAATTATACATGATAAAAAAGTCGTTTAGCAAGATTGATGTTTTATTAATTTTCCCATTATCGCTTAATTTCAAACCTAGAGAAAAAATTTTTATAGGTATTAGAGGGGGGATTGATAAATTATATTTAACTATAGTCGGATTTGTGTAGATTTTCAAGTAATAGCATGAGCATTTTTTGAGGTAATGGTAAGTGGATTTTAAGAAGCATGATTTTTGGGAGTTATAAATAAAAAAAGTCTTAAAAGCAAAATGCCTTTAAGACTTTTCAG
>NZ_JBKKHP010000017.1:0-55680 GCF_046613985.1 Niallia laureatilytica
TTATTAAGCTTGGCGCCTTTGCATGGCATAATGAGCATCTTTTAACTTATGAATAAAAAATTTATATTTTGTATCACTTGTTTTCGTATTCAACATTTCATGTTCACATTCAGTACAAATCAGTGACTGATACAGATGTATACCTGTTATTTTTTGCTGATCGCAAAATAAACATTTCTCCACATAAGGCTGGATGATTTTCTGCGAATTTATACTCACTGGCTCCACCTCCCTAAAAACAGTCTTGCCAATAATAAATACATGCATACAAAATTCAGATAATTTTAAATTTACCTTTACTTTAAAATAGGTGGCTAAAACACGCATTTTATTCATAGTCAGGCAATGGTACAATAAAATAGAGTTAAAAGGAAATGAGGAAGAACAGTGCATGAAATGACGCCTTTATATAATAGATTGGAAGAGTTTATTCAGAATAAACCTATTTCTTTTCATGTCCCAGGGCATAAAAATGGTTCTTTAATGGACAAACATAACTTGTTAAAGAATGCATGGAACTTTGATGTAACAGAGCTTAACGGGCTAGATGACTTGCATTCAGCAAGTGGGGTAATATTGGAGGCAGAGAAACTGCTAGCAGCTTTATATAACACAAAAAAAAGCTTTTTTTTGGTTAATGGCTCAACAGTAGGCAATTTAGCTATGATTATGTCTGCTGTGAATGAAGGAGACCAAATCCTTGTACAAAGGAACAGTCATAAATCTATTATGAATGGCATTAAACTCACAAAGGCAAAACCTATTCTGCTTAATCCGAGCTATGATTTAGAGTGGAAAGTAGAAGGGACTGTTTCATGTGAAACAATTTTAGAAGCAATAAAAAAATATCCGAGTGCAAAGGTCCTTATTCTCACCTCACCCAATTATTATGGAATGATTGGAGAGTTAGGAAGAATAATTGAAATAGCTCACAAGCATGGGGTAACAGTATTAGTAGACGAGGCTCATGGAGCCCATTTTGCTGGCTCAGCTCACTTTCCTCCGTCTGCTGTAGAATTAGGCGCGGACATAGTTGTCCAATCTGCACATAAAACACTACCTGCATTAACGATGGGTTCATATCTCCATTTCAACTCAGAACGGGTTTCTTTAAATAAACTGCAAATGTATTTAAGCATCCTTCAGTCAAGTAGCCCATCTTATTTAATTATGGCATCCCTTGATTTGGCGAGAAGTTATTTGGGTACTTATAAGGAAGAAGACTTTATATACTTATTAGAAAAGCTTCAAAAGTTTAAAGCTGAATTGTCAACATTAAGTCAACTGAAAGTAATGAATTATGGAAACAAAGCTGGTGACCCTCTAAAATTAACTATTCAAAGCAGATGTAAGTTAACAGGTTTTGAACTTCAAGAGAAGTTTGAGGAAGCTGGAGTCTATTGTGAAATGGCTGATTTACATAATGTCTTGCTTGTATTGCCTTTGCTGAAGAACAAGATGTCATATCCTTTTGAAGATGCTTTTGAGAAAATTAAGAAGGCTGTAAGTCCATATAAGGCGTTGAATTTGCCAGTGGAGGAAGATAAAGGTGCAGCTATAAATCTATATACTAATATAGTAGAATTAAAGATAAATGAATTGGAGCAACCTAAGTACTCTAAACACGAAATTTTATTAGAAGATTCAATAGACAAAATTAACGCAGATTCTATTATCCCTTATCCACCAGGTGTACCATTGCTGATGCCGGGAGAAGTAATTACTGGTAAACATATTGAAACATTAAAGGTGCTTGTAGCTAATGGCTGTAAGTTTCAAGGGAATTCATCTATATATGAAGGCAGAATTGCAGTTTTTATAAAGAAGTAAGGAGAATAACATGACAAGAGGTATTTTTATAACAATGGAAGGGCCAGAGGGCGCCGGAAAAACAACCATTTTAGAGATGCTGTATAAACACTACAAAGACAAAGGCATCAAGATTGTAAAGACAAGAGAGCCTGGAGGAATTAGGATTGCCGAAAAAATCCGCGAGATTATATTAAACCCTGACCATACAGAGATGGATGGAAGGACAGAGGCGTTATTATATGCTGCTGCTAGAAGACAGCATTTAGTTGAAAAGGTTATACCAGCATTAGCAGAAGGTAGTATTGTTCTTTCTGACCGCTTCATAGACAGTTCTCTTGCTTATCAGGGTTATGCCAGGGGGATAGGCATAGAAGAAATATGGAAGATAAATGAGTTTGCCATTGGCGGTGTAATGCCTGATTTAACCCTGTATTTTGACCTTGATCCAGAACTAGGGCTAGCAAGAATAAATAAATCAAATGAACGGGAAATAAATAGGCTTGATCTAGAGCAATTGGATTTCCATAAGCGTGTCCAAGCAGGATATTACAAAGTTATTGAGAAGTTTCCTGAAAGGCTGCATAAACTAGAAGCTTCACAAAGCATAGAGGATGTATTTGAACAAGCTCAACAAGCCATTAATCAGGTATTGAACAGAAACAGGTAAAGTGAGCTTTCATTTTTCCATTTATATATGCCTGTTTAATTATTTATTGTTATAATAGGAAAAAGCAGTAATTCTGGTAAAACTATAATAAAGGGGTTGGATAAAATGAAGTTAATTTTAACAGTAATCCAAGATAAAGACAGTGCTAAGTTATTGAATGCCCTTGTAGAACATAACTTTAGAGCTACTAAATTAGCTAGTACCGGGGGATTTTTGAAATCTGGGAATACAACCTTTATGATAGGGACAGAAGATATACGCGTGGAAAAAGCTTTGCAAATAATAAAAGAAAACTGCCAATCACGTGATCAGTTAGTTGCCCCTGTTTCACCTATGGGAGGAAATGCTGATTCGTATGTACCGTATCCTGTTGAGGTGGAGGTAGGTGGAGCAACTGTATTCGTGCTGCCTGTTGAACAGTTCAAGCAATTCTAAGGCTTAAGAATATGGTTGGAACTTAAATATATTACCTCTATATATAAAGGATTTTTTTAATGATGCTTTTATCGGAGGAAAAAAATGAAAATAAATAAAGACATTCGTGTGAGTACAGATGCTACTAAGCAAGAGATAAAAAGCGGACAAGTGGAAACGAAATTTAGGGAGCTTGTCACAAGGCAGAGTGAAAAGCTTCAATCTGGTCAACTGCAAACATTGATAAAGAGTATAGATGATACTGGCAACAGATTGGGCAGGTCACAAAATCTTAAGGATTTAAACAAGTTCAAATCGCTGGTCAAGCAGTTTGTAAAGGAAGCAGTAGATTACGGCATCGGATTGAAAAAAGATAAATCATGGGATCACTTCGGACAAGGCCGAGATTTGAGTGTTGTTCAGGTTGTGGATGAAAAGCTTGTCGAGCTTACTGAAGAAGTGATGAGTAAAGAAAAAAACAGCCTGAACATTTTAGGGAAAATAGGAGAAATTAAAGGCCTATTAATTAATATATATATGTAAGAGAGTGATCGTGTTGATAAAAACATGGGAACAGCTTGAACAGGAGCAGCCAATTGTTCTAAGAATGGTCCGAAACAGTCTGAAAAAGGACCGACTTGCACATGCTTATCTGTTTGAAGGAATGAGAGGAACTGGCAAAAAGGAAGTCAGCCAAATTCTTACGAAAAGCATACTTTGTACAAGGTTAATAGACGGTTATAAGCCTTGTGAGGAATGCTCTAATTGCAAACGAATAAATAACAGCAACCATCCGGACGTACATATTGTCGAACCGGATGGTTTGTCCATAAAGAAAAACCAGATTCAAAGCCTGCAGGAGGAGTTCTCCAAAACAGGGGTAGAATCAAAACAGAAGATTTATGTAATTGTACATGCTGATAAAATGACTACGAATGCAGCAAACAGTCTGCTGAAATTCCTGGAAGAACCACATGCAGAAACTACAGCAATCCTTTTGACTGAACAAATACATCAGATTCTCCCAACCATTTTATCGAGGTGCCAAGTCTTATCCTTTACTCCTCTTTCCCCAATAAAAATGCAGGAGCAGCTTATAGCAAATGGAATGAAAGCAAGTGGAGCGCCATTAATTGCGCAGATCACTAATGATTATGATGAAGCGTTTCGACTAAGTTCTGATGAATGGTTTGTACAAGCGCAAAAAATAGTGGTAAAATTGTATATGACTCTTAAAGGAAATCCTTTAGAAGCATTAGTTGCCCTTCAAAGAGAGTGGTTTGTTCATTTCAAAGAGAAAGATCAGTATGATAGGGGATTGGATTTACTGTTGCTGCTGTTTAAGGATTTATTATATATTCAACTAGGCAAGCAGGAGCAAATAGTCTATATAAATGATCGGCAACAGTTAGAAGAGCTTGCGCTTAAATCATCATCCCAAATGCTGACAGAGCAAATGACGTCCATCTTTGAAGCTAAACGAAAGCTGCAGGGTAATATGAATCCACAGTTATTGATGGAACAGCTTGTATTGAAGCTGCAGGAGGGATCTTCAGTTGTATAATGTTGTAGGAATCCGCTTTAAAAAAGCTGGAAAAATATATTACTTTGATCCGAATGATATGGATATCCAAAAAGGGGATTTCGTAATCGTAGAGACAGTGCGTGGAGTGGAATATGGAAAAGTTGTCATTGCTCCCAAGCAGGTTGACGAAAATGATGTAGTCTTACCTCTTAAAAAGGTACTCCGAGTCGCGGATCAGAAAGACCAATTAATTGTAGAGGAAAACCGGATTGCGGCAAAAGAAGCATATGAAGTTTGTTGTGAGAAGGTCAATCTGCATGAGTTAGATATGAAGCTTGTAGATGTAGAATATACATTTGATCGCAATAAAGTAATTTTTTATTTTACCGCAGACGGCAGAGTCGATTTTCGTGAACTCGTAAAGGATCTAGCTTCGATTTTTAGGACTAGAATTGAGCTGCGCCAGATTGGTGTTCGCGATGAGGCAAAAATGCTGGGCGGCATCGGTCCATGTGGTAGAATGCTTTGCTGTTCAACATTTTTAGGCGATTTTGAGCCAGTATCAATTAAAATGGCTAAAGACCAAAATCTTTCCCTAAATCCAACCAAAATATCAGGACTTTGCGGCAGACTTATGTGCTGTCTTAAATATGAGAACGATGAATATGAGTCTGCAAAAGAACAGCTTCCAGATTTGGGTGAGTGGATTAATACACCTGATGGAAGAGGTAAAGTAGTAGGTTTAAATATATTAGAACGTGTACTCCAAGTGGAAATTTCTGAACAAGAACGAGTGCTTGAATATACATTAGAAGAAATACTGCAAAAAGATACTGTTTCAGTTCAATCCACGGACTAATGAGGTGGCAGAGTGGATAAAAAAGAAATTTTTGATTCAGTAATTAATATGGAGAGTCAAATCGGCCATTTATATCAGCAATTAGGTGAGCTAAAGCAGCATGTGGCAGAACTGATTGAAGAAAATAATACATTGAAGCTGGAAAACGAAAATTTAAGAAGACATTTGGAGAGCCAGTCACAAAAAGAGAAGGAACAAAAGGAACAGACGAAAAAGAAAAATCGAAAGTCCACCAAGATTTTGGAAGAAAAGAATATGGATATTGGCGAAGGATATGACAATCTAGCGAGGCTTTATCAAGAGGGTTTTCATATTTGTAACCTTCATTTCGGAAGTCCAAGAAAAGATGGAGATTGTTTGTTCTGTCTATCCTTCCTTAATAAAAAATAGGGTGTGTCCTTCTAAATAGGGCACCCTATTTTTTTAGCTGTTAATGATTACAGCAAGATAATTAGAGAATGATTATGATAATATTTGCTTAGGCTAGTATTATGGAATACATATATAGATGGAGGTAACAAATTGGTTCAGCTAGTAGGAGATGAAAGGCTTGATTACTTGTTGGCAGAGAAGCTTAAAATTATTCAAAGTCCAACTGTGTTTTCGTTTTCTTTAGATGCCGTATTATTGGCAAACTTTGCAACTGTTCCTATTGCGAAAGGAAAAATTGTAGATCTTTGCAGTGGAAATGGTGTAATTCCGTTATTTTTAAGTTTGAGAACGAGAGGCTCTATAATAGGAGTGGAAATTCAGGAACGGTTATATGATATGGCTTGCAGAAGTGTTGCCTATAATAACTTAGAAGAAAAAATAAAGATGGTAAATGGTGATATTAAAGAAGCTCCTGCGCAGCTTGGGTTTGAAAAATATGATGCTGTTACTTGCAACCCTCCGTATTTCCAAACAGATTCTGTTGATGAAAGGAATACAAACGAACATTTGGCTATTGCACGACATGAGATTCTTTGCACGCTTGAGGATGCAATTCGAGCTGCAAGTCAGCTTGTTAAGCAGGGAGGAAAGGTTTCATTTGTGCACAGACCAGGAAGACTCCTTGATATTATTACATTAATGAGAGCATATCGACTAGAGCCAAAGCGGATAAGGTTTGTATATCCAAAGGAAGGAAAAGAAGCAAATATCCTGCTAGTCGAGGGAATAAAGGATGGCAAGCCGGACTTGAAAATACTGCCCCCTTTATATGTGTATAAAGGGTTAAATGAGTATACAGAGGAAATGAGCCGAATTTTGTATGGAGACAGCTAATCATTATTTTTATGTCTTACTTTGCAGAGATAATACTTATTATGCTGGATACACAAATAATCTGGAAAAACGCATTAAAACACATAATGAAGGAAAAGGCGCCAAGTATACTAGGGCAAGAAGGCCAGTCCAGTTAATTTATAAGGAAGTTTTTGCAGATAAATCTCAGGCTTTGAAGGCAGAATATGCTTTTAAACAATTGAGCAGGAAAGAAAAAGAGTCTTATATGAGGAAGGAAATTGGTGTTGAACATGTGGCAGCAAAAAAGCTATAAGAATGATAATGGTCTTCTTTATTTAGTCCCTACTCCAATAGGCAACTTGGAAGACATGAGTTTTCGGGCTGTAAGAATTTTGAAAGAAGCAGATGTAATTGCAGCAGAGGATACGAGGAATACAAAGAAACTGTGCAATCATTTTGAAATAACGACCCCAATCGTAAGCTATCATGAACATAATAAAGAAACGAGCGGCCGCAAGCTGATTGAATCATTGCAAGCTGGTAAAACAATAGCCTTAGTCAGCGATGCTGGAATGCCAACCATCGCAGACCCTGGGTATGAGCTTGTAGTGGCAGCAGTAGAAAGCAAGCTTCCCGTCGTTCCACTGCCTGGTGCAAATGCAGCCTTAACTGCTTTAATAGCATCAGGTTTGCCGACACACCCTTTTTATTTCTATGGTTTTCTTAACCGACAAAAAAAAGAGAAGAAAAAGGAGCTAGAGGCGTTAAAGAAAATTTCTGGAACTGTATTGCTATATGAATCTCCTCACAGGTTAAAGGAAACCTTACAGTTGATTAGAGAAATTCTCGGCAACAGAAATATCTCCCTTTGCAGGGAATTAACAAAAATCTTCGAGGAATTTATCAGAGGAACAGTAGATGAAGTTATCGAATGGGCAAATTCAGATGAGATACGAGGCGAATTTTGCATCGTTATTGAAAAGGGAGCTGCAGAAGAGGATCAGGACGAGCAATGGTGGATGAACTTAACAATTGTTGAGCATGTAAATCATTATATTGAAACAGATGGCCTGCAGGCAAAAGAGGCAATTAAGCGTACAGCTGTCGACAGAAGCATGCCAAAGCGGGAAGTATACCAAGAATATCATATAGATTAAAAAAAGCATGGAGCTCATCCCTTGAGCTGCCATGCTTTTTTATTATTACTTAGAAAGTTCAAATGAACTTTTGATTTCATTTATAAGCTGTTCTGCACCTTCACGGCTTAGGATTAGTTTACCGCCTGCTAATGACAGGTTATCATCAGAAACTTCACCAGTAACTTGGCAAGTCATGTTAGGTTTATATTTTTTCAAGATGATTTTTTCATCATCCACATAAATTTCTAAAGCATCTTTCTCAGCAATTCCTAATGTACGTCTTAATTCGATAGGTATTACAACACGACCTAATTCGTCAACTTTACGAACAATTCCAGTAGATTTCATTTCCTTTTCTCCTCCCGATGAACCTTATATATATTTTTTTCGCTAATATTCGACAAATTTCTTTGTTTGTATATATAATACCAGCCATTCCCATATACGTCAATTATTTTATTTTTAAATTGAGATAATTCCAGGAAAAACCTATATTTATAGGTTAAACAGCATATTATATATACTTTTAATACCAAAATAAGTGTATAAATGTAAAATGAATTAAAGCCAAAATAGAGAAATGTATTAAAGAGAATTCGACAAAACTCAACATTTTAATGTCGAATCAGCCATTCATTATAGTGAACAAAAATGAGGAGCAGAGAAGCATGCGGCCAGTTGCAAAAACTTTGGATTTTGGGTATATTTTGATGGTATGTAAGGGCACAATGGCAATGATTAGCTGCCATTTTTTATGGCATTTCTTCATTATGTAAGGAAGTCTACAAATATACCATAAAATTTTCCGATGCAATTATATGTCTTGTAGTTTTAAGATTAGTGTAAGTATTGATACAATAAGAATTATGCATATTACATAGCATTATTGAATTAGGAGGGAAAAAACGTTGAAAGAGCAAGAAACTTTCTATATAACAACCCCAATATATTATCCTAGCGGGAATCTTCATATTGGACATGCATACACAACGGTTGCTGGGGATGCAATGGCTAGATATAAGCGATTAAAGGGCTTTGATGTTCGTTATTTAACTGGGACTGATGAGCATGGCCAAAAAATCCAGCGAAAAGCAGAAGAAGCAGGTATTACGCCTCAACAATATGTAGACGGAATTGTTGCAGGAATAAAAGAACTTTGGGATATGATGGATATCTCATATGATGATTTCATCCGTACGACAGAAAAAAGACATACAGAAGTAGTTAGCAAAATGTTCCAAAAGCTTGTCGATCAAGGTGATATTTACTTGGATGAATATCAAGGATGGTACTCTGTTTCTGATGAAACATATTATACAGAACTTCAGCTTGTAGACCCTGTATATAATGAAAATGGTAAAGTCATCGGCGGAAAAAGTCCTGACAGTGGTCATCCTGTGGAGCTTGTAAAAGAAGAATCCTACTTCTTCCGTATGGGCAAGTATGCAGATCGACTTCTGAAGTTTTATGAAGAGAATCCTGGGTTCATTCAGCCAGAATCACGCAAAAATGAAATGATTAATAACTTTATTAAGCCAGGCCTTGAAGATCTAGCTGTTTCCCGTACAACATTTGACTGGGGAATTAAAGTTCCTGGAGATCCAAAACACGTTGTATATGTTTGGATTGATGCGTTGTCCAATTATATTACAGCACTAGGATATGGTTCAGATAACGATTCACTTTATCAGAAATTCTGGCCTGCAAATGTCCATTTAGTTGGGAAGGAAATCGTACGTTTTCATACAATTTACTGGCCAATCATGCTGATGGCATTAGATTTGCCGCTTCCTAATAAAGTGTTTGCTCATGGTTGGATTTTGATGAAAGACGGAAAGATGTCCAAATCAAAAGGCAATGTTGTTAATCCGGTAACATTAATTGAAAGATATGGACTTGACGCATTGCGTTATTATTTACTTCGTGAAGTGCCATTCGGTTCTGACGGTGTATTCACTCCAGAGGGATTTGTTGAAAGAGTGAATTTTGATTTAGCGAATGATTTAGGAAACCTGTTAAACAGAACAGTTGCTATGATCAACAAGTATTTTGACGGAGTTATTCCTGAATACAAAGGTTCTGAAGGTGGCTTTGAAAAGTCACTAGTAGAAGCTCATCAGGAAACGAAAGCACTGTACGAGAGTCATATGGATAATATGGAGTTTTCGGTTGTGTTAACGAATTTATGGCAGCTTGTCAGCAGAAACAATAAATATATTGATGAAACTCAACCATGGGTATTGGCGAAGGAAGGAAAAACGGATGAGCTTGCAACAGTAATGGTTCATCTAGCTGAATCCTTAAGACGTATTGCTGTCCTTTTAAAACCATTCTTAACAAAAACACCGGATAAGATCTTCCAGCAGCTGAATGTTCAGGAAGAACAGTTAAAAACATGGGCAAGCCTTGACCAGTTCGGTGTAATCCCTGCAGGAACAAAGGTAGAAAAAGGAGAACCTATCTTCCCAAGACTTGATATCGCAGAGGAAGTAGAATACATCAAAAAAGAGATGCAAGGACCTGCTGCTGAAGAGAAGAAGGAATCACAGCCGGCTGAGAAGCAAGAAGTTCCTGAGTCGGAAGAAATTACTATTGATGATTTTATGAAAGTGGATTTACGAGTAGCGCAAGTTCTTCAGGCAGAACCTGTGAAAAAAGCAGACAAGCTGCTGAAGCTTCAACTGGATTTAGGTTATGAGCAAAGACAAGTAGTCTCAGGTATTGCTCAATATTATAAACCAGAGGAATTAGTCGGCAAAAGAGTAATTTGTGTTACAAATTTGAAGCCTGTTAAGCTGAGAGGAGAATTATCTCAAGGTATGATTCTTGCAGGTAGCCAAGATGGTGTTCTAGCACTTGCTTCTGTTGCTGAATCGCTTCCATTAGGCTCAAAAGTTAAATAAAAACTGGTTGAAAAACATAGGAATTGCACTTAAGATGCATATTTCTATGTTTTTCTTTCAAAATAGAGGATATTTAGTCAGCAAGTTGGGGAATAGAAAATAAACATGAATAATTATGGATAAAGAAAGGGTTTCATTATGTTATTTGACACACATACACATTTAAATGCAGAACAATTTAATGACGATTTAGAAGAAGTAATCGGCAGGGCAATGGAAGCTGGAATGGAAAAAATGATCGTAGTCGGCTTTGATCGTCCAACGATTAAAAGGGCCATGGAATTAATCGAGCGGTATGATTTTATATATGCAAGTGTCGGCTGGCATCCTGTTGATGCAATTGACATGACTGAGGAAGATTTAGAATGGATTGAATCATTGGCTAAACATCCAAAAGTTGTAGCAATTGGGGAAATGGGCTTAGATTATCACTGGGATAAATCACCAAAAGATGTCCAAAAGGAAGTATTCAGAAAGCAAATTCACTTGGCAAAAAAAGTGAAGCTTCCAATTGTTATTCATAACAGGGAAGCAACTGCTGATATTGTTGAGATTCTCAAGGAAGAAGGCGCAGCGGAAGTTGGTGGAATTATGCACTGCTATGGAGGAAGTGTCGAGACTGCAAAGGAATGCATCGACATGAATTTTTATATCTCATTAGGTGGGACTGTCACTTTTAAAAACGCTAGAAAGCCGAAGGAAGCAGCAGCAGCAATTCCGTTGGACAAGCTGCTTATTGAGACAGATTGCCCTTACCTTGCGCCAACACCACATCGCGGCAAAAGAAATGAACCAAGCTATGTGAAGCTTGTAGCAGAAGAAATCGCAGCAATAAAAGGAATTAGTTATGAGGAAGTTGCTGCCAAAACAACAGAAAATGCAAAAAAATTATTCGGCATAAAATGATAAGAGATGGTGTCGAATCATTGAAAAGCTTGTCCTAATATTACTTTGTTCTAAGAAGTTCTACATTGCTTCCTTTTCTCATAGAATGTTCATGTCGAGATTTCTTTCTTTCCTTTCATGGAGTTTTTTTGCATAATAGGAGATACGTTCAAAGAATGTAGAAGGGTTGACAGCAGACACGATACTCTATATAATCACTCCGAGAGAAAAGGAGGCGTTTTTCATCGTAATCCAAAACATGAAAAGCCTGTTTTCCAAGTCTTTGAGCAGAAAGAAATGGCCCATTATTATTGCTAGCTTCATAGTTTTTCTAAGTGGTTTAGGATTTGTTGTTTACGAATCAACGAAAAAAACTGTGGCGCTGTCATTAGATGGGAAAGAGAAGGTCATCGAAACGCACTCATCCACTATTCAAGATATATTTGATGAACTTGATATTGCCATACGCTCAGAAGATGAGGTGTTTCCCACGTTAGACACAAGAGTGGCTGACGAGATGGAGGTTGTTTGGAAGCAAGCAAAACAGGTTGAATTGAGCAAAGACGACGAGAAGAAAACGGTATGGACAACAGCAGAAACGGTTAAGGAGTTTCTCGAGGAACAAAAAATCTCTTTGAATGAACACGATAAGATCAATCAAAAGCAGAATAAGCATATAAAGAACAATATGGAGATTGTTGTACATACTGCATTTCCAGTTACACTAGTAGACGCAGGATCGAAAAAAGAACTATGGTCCACTTCGACTACGGTCGCTGACTTTTTAAAACAACAGGAGATATCACTTACGAAATTAGACCGAGTTGAACCAGATCTAAAGGAAGTAGTGAACAAGAAGGACGTTGTAGAAATTACACGTATAGAAAAGGTCACCGATGTAGTGGAACAACCGATTAATTATGCTGTTGTTACCCAAAAGGATGATAGCCTTGAAAAGGGAACAGAAAAGGTACTAAAGGAAGGTAAAAACGGTCTAAAGTCTAAAACCTTCGAAGTTACTTTAGAAAACGGCAAAGAAGTTTCGAGAGAACTGCTTAGTGAAAAAGAAGTTAAGGAAAAACAGGACAAAGTAGTTGCAGTAGGCACAATTGAAGTTACGCAAATTGCTTCCCGCGGTGAAGATGCCAGCGAAGAAGGCACAGAACTTTACGTTAACTCAACAGCTTATACAGCCAGCTGCAATGGATGCTCGGGACATACTGCTACTGGAATTGACCTCAAATCAAATCCGAATGCAAAAGTAATTGCGGTTGACCCAAGTGTTATTCCGTTAGGAACAAAGGTATATGTTGAAGGCTACGGATACGCGGTAGCCGGTGATACAGGCGGTGCTGTGAAAGGTAAGAAAATCGACGTCTTTTTCCCGACGAAGGCAGAAGCCTATCGATGGGGAAATAAACAGGTAAGAATTAAGATTTTGAAGTAACCTTTTTTAAAGCTTCTTACATGCATGTGTTTGTTAGTGTCTGCAAAAACCTAATACACATTGAACATCTACTATTAGCACATCTTTAACAGAGGAGTTATTCCTCTGTTTTTTTCTTTTGAACGGATTTTGTTGAAAAGAAAAATTTGAGCTATAATAACCTTTAGAATTTCATTTAACTCTTTTCTATAATATATAGACGTTTATTGTTACAAAAATGTTTCATTTTTTTTGCAAAACTTAAATTTTTTTTTGGAGGCTTCATGAAACTTAGAGAAATCATTGTAGTGGAAGGAAGAGATGACACTACCGCTGTCAAAAGAGCAGTCGATGCTGATACAATTGAAACAAATGGTTCTGCCATCAATAAGGCAACAATTGAGGCAATAAAGCTGGCTAATGAAACGAGAGGAGTCATAATACTGACTGATCCAGACTTTCCTGGCCAAAAAATAAGAAATACAATAGAAAAGCACATACCTAATTGTAAACATGCATTCATTGCAAAGGAAAAGGCATTGCATAAGCATGGAAAGGGTGTTGGTGTAGAACATGCCTCAGTGGAAGTGATTAGAGAGGCGCTCAAAGAAGCCCATCACATGGAAGAAAGCATTATAGAGCAAATTACTAAAGAGGACTTACTAGATGCACAGCTGATTGGCGGACCTGGATCGAAGGAGCGAAGAGAAAAGCTGGGCAAGATATTAAAAATAGGGTATACAAATGGCAAACAGCTTCATAAAAGGCTGATGATGTTTAACATCTCCAAGCAGGACTTTGCAGCAGCGGTTAATGCTATTTGGCAGGAGGAAAAAGATGTATAAAGATATAGCAACACCAGTAAGAACAAAAGCTATCTTAGAGAAATATGGATTTTCTTTTAAAAAGAGTCTTGGTCAAAACTTTTTAATTGATACGAATATATTAAGAAATATTGTAGACCATGCAGAGTTGTCGGAGTCTTCAGGTGCAATTGAGGTTGGACCAGGAATTGGTGCATTAACAGAACAGCTGGCAAAGCGTGCAAAAAAAGTTGTTGCCTATGAGATTGACCAGCGTCTGTTGCCTATTTTGAGCGAAACGCTTGAGCCATATCCGAATGCTAAGGTGATCCATTCGGACGTACTGAAGGCAAATGTAAAGGAAATGATTGAGGAAGAATTCGCAGGTATTGATGATATTATGCTTGTGGCTAACTTACCTTATTATGTAACTACTCCAATCATTATGAAAATTTTGGAGGAGAACTTGCCGCTGCGCGGAATTGTCGTGATGCTCCAAAAGGAAGTAGCTGACCGTATATCAGCTCGTCCAAGTACGAAGGAATATGGTTCCCTATCAATAGCGATTCAATATTACACAGTTCCAGAGGTTGTAATGATCGTGCCTAAGACAGTATTTGTACCACAACCGAATGTCGATTCTGCTGTTATCAGGCTGACGATTAGGGAAAAGCCTTTAGTTGCAGTTAAAAGTGAGGAATTCTTCTTCCGAGTGACTAGAGCTAGCTTTGCTCAACGGAGAAAAACCATTTTAAATAATTTAACAAGCCAGCTTGAAAATGGTAAGGAGAAAAAAGAAGCGATTATAGCTGCCCTTGAAACTGCTGGAATTGAGCCTTCCAGACGAGGAGAATCTCTTTCTATTGAAGAATTTGCTGCACTTAGCGATGCGCTGTATGATTCGTTTTAAACCGTTAATAAACATTGAAGGACCGGCCCTTTTAATTGAGGGGCCGGTTTCTTTTTTATAGGTGACAGGTGATGGGGTAAATTGTTCCTCACATCTTTCTGGACTTTTGCATAGTTTAATGAGAGGTAGATAAGAAACATTAGCCCATTCATTAGGCAGGGCGTACTGGAGTGACGACTAGTGAGCATAAACATCATGGATATCGTCGGCAGAAAATCCTATCATTGTGATTTAGCTTTTCGAATTATTGATATAAAGGAAGAAAATGGACGCAAATATGCTGTTTTGTATGGGGAGGATTTCCGTCTCATTGCAGACGCTCCTTTTGATGACTTAATTTCTATCAATAAGCCGATGCAGAGAAAGATGGCGCAAGAGATTCAATTTTTAGAGGAACAATCATTAGCACTATTTAGGCAGGATGTAAACCTGCTGAAAAGGAAACAGGAGTATTCTTCTACAGATGCTTACAGTAAACCAATTAACTATTTTCAAATGCCTGGGAAGGTATTGCATTTGGATGGAGATCCTAACTACTTGAAGAAATGCCTTGATCTATATGAAAAAATAGGAATTCCTGTAACGGGGGTTCATTCTAATGAGAAGGAAATGCCGGGTAAAATCGGGAAGCTCCTTGAGTATTATCGGCCGGATATACTTGTAGTAACCGGCCATGATGCTTATTCTAAGTCATTAGGAGACAAGAAGGACATAAATGCGTACCGCCATTCTAAATATTTTGTGCAAACAGTTATGGAAGCAAGGCGGAGAGTTCCACATCTGGATCAGCTTGTAATTTTCGCAGGAGCTTGCCAATCGCACTTTGAATCCCTTATACATGCAGGAGCAAACTTTGCAAGCTCTCCTTCAAGGGTCAATATTCATGCTCTAGATCCTGTGTATATTGTAGCGAAAATAAGCTATACACCATTCATGGAAAGGGTAAACGTTTGGGATGTGCTGCGAAATACGCTCACAGGGGAAAAAGGGCTTGGTGGTATTGAAACAAAGGGAGTGCTGCGCACAGGCATGCCGTTTAACACGAATGCATCTGAATAGTCTAAGGACTTAAGAAAAGTGTATAATACAGAAAAATCACGATATAGATAACAGGTTTTCTCGAAAAGAGGGAGCTTGTTTTTTTTATTTAGAAAGGCTCCTTTATAAAAAAAACTTTAATACATAATTATGGTAGAATGGGAAAAAATAAAATTGTTGAAAAATAGAAGAAAAATAAGAATAAAAAATATTGACAACTTCTAAAAGAGACTGTTATAATTTATATTTTTGTTTGACTCTATTGTGTCAGTGTGATATACTTTACACAGTGAGGTGGACCGAAAATGGCAAAAACATTATCAGATATAAAAAAAGCTCTTGATTCGAATTTAGGGAAAAGATTGATGCTGAAGGCTAATGGCGGTCGTCGTAAAACGATTGAACGTTCAGGTGTATTGGCTGAAACATATCCCTCTGTGTTTGTGGTAGAGTTAGATCAGGATGAAAATGCATTTGAACGGGTATCGTACAGTTATGCAGATGTTTTAACAGAAACGGTTCAAATTACCTTCTATGAAGATACATCAGGACAAGTTGCTCTAAGCTAATATATATTGTAGAGACTAGCA
Source organism: Niallia laureatilytica (assembly GCF_046613985.1). Lineage (NCBI taxonomy): Bacteria > Bacillati > Bacillota > Bacilli > Caryophanales > Bacillaceae > Niallia > Niallia laureatilytica. The sequence continues at coordinate 16,199 of NZ_JBKKHP010000017.1, forward strand.
GTTACCACGTGGTTGCTGCTTTTTTCATGGGGAAAATCTGTGATAACTGGAAATAGAAACAGTACATGAAAAAAAAACAGGGTTACATACTATAACTACCGTGAATAATGAAAGGAGAGGTTTAAGGTTGAGTAGACGAAGAGGAATTATGTCAGAAGGGCTAAAAGAAGAAATTGCAAAAGAACTAGGTTTTTATGATGTTGTCCAAAAGGATGGATGGGGCGGCATCCGAGCTAAGGATGCTGGGAACATGGTCAAGAGGGCAATTGAAATCGCTGAGCAGAGTCTTCTAAATAATCAAAAGTGAATTTTGATTCCTTTAAATTAAATCCTGTTTACAAAAATTAACTATCAAGGATTTATTCACGGCATCAGGTTTAACTCTGCACCCTTTTCACTATAGGGAAGGGTGTAGGGTTAGGTCTTTTTTTGCACCTTTTTTCTAACAAGTAAAAAAGCTAGGAAACGAGCGGAAAAAACATAAATGATTCTTAGTATTTTGCTTTAAATGACATATTTTATGGTAAAATCACTATAGCCATAAAATGCTGTGAATTTATTCATTAAACATAAAGCAATCAATAGTTTGCTTCTTTGTTTTTTGTTTCATACATAGAAGAATTGGGTTATTATATCAGTCATTCTTTTTATTTCCTATTGTGTGGTACAATAGGACGAAAAAGCGGACTTATGAAAATGTTAAGTAGGTGGAAATATTGAAGCTTTTGGTGAAGGCACCAGCTAAAATCAACTTATCGTTGGATGTATTGAGTAAAAGGCCGGATGGCTATCATGAGGTAGAAATGATCATGACAACCATTGACCTTGCAGACAGAATTGAACTTATTCTGGAAGAGAAGGATTCCATAAAGATAAATTCCCTTAATCGATTTGTACCCGATGACCAAAGGAATCTTGCTTATCAAGCAGCAAATCTATTAAAGAAAAAGTTTAATGTTAAAAAGGGAGTTACAATTAAAATTGAAAAGAACATCCCGGTTGCAGCAGGACTTGCAGGGGGAAGCAGCGATGCTGCAGCAGTATTGAGGGGTCTAAACAAGCTGTGGGACCTTCAATTGACCCTTGATGAGCTTGCTGAGATTGGAGCGGAAATCGGCTCTGATGTGAGCTTTTGTGTATATGGGGGCACGGCCCTCGCAACTGGCAGAGGAGAAATGATTAAGGAAATCCCTGCTCCGCCTATTTGCTGGGTAGTGTTGGCCAAGCCCTTTATAGGCGTGTCTACAGCGGATATTTACAAAAAGTTGAATGTCTCGCAAATTAATCACCCTGATACTGAAGGTATGATTGAGTGCATTCGCACAGGCGATTATGAAGCAATGTGCAATAATGTCGGGAATGTACTAGAAGATGTAACGTTAAATCTGTATCCTGAGGTGGCTCAAATAAAGGACCAGATGAAAAAGTTCGGGGCAGATGCAGTATTGATGAGCGGCAGCGGTCCGACTGTCTTTGGATTAATCCAGCATGATTCAAGAATGAACCGTGTATATAATGGATTAAGAGGTTTTTGCGACCAAGTATTTGCAGTCCGCATGATGGGGAATCGTCATACCCTTGATTAAATCCGTATAATACTGTAATATTAACTGTAAAATATTCGGATTTTTGGAGGTTCGCCTTATGAAATTTCGTCGTAGTGAACGTTTAATAGACATGACGAATTATTTATTAGAGCATCCAAGGCAATTAGTTTCCTTATCTTATTTTTCCGAAAGGTATGGTTCTGCTAAATCTTCCATCAGTGAAGACTTAGCGATAATAAAAGAAACCTTTGAGGAAAGAGGAATAGGGATTCTGCAAACATTGCCAGGTGCTGCAGGTGGCGTGAAATATCACGCTAAAGTTAATGAAGAGGAAGCAAAAGCATTCATAGAGGAGCTCTGTCAATTAATAATGAAACCTGACAGGCTGCTTCCCGGTGGATATCTTTATATGACAGATATTCTAGGAGATACGGCTCTTGTACAAAGGGTAGGGAAAATCTTTGCGTCTGCTTTTGCTGAAACAAATATTGATGTTGTGATGACAGTGGCAACAAAAGGGATCCCGCTTGCCTATGCTGTTGCTTCATTCTTGAATGTTCCAGTTGTGATGGTAAGAAGGGACAGTAAAGTAACGGAAGGATCAACAGTGAGCATTAATTATGTATCAGGCTCATCCAAGCGGATTCAAACGATGGTTCTTTCAAAACGAAGCTTAGAGCAAGGCTCCAACGTACTTATTGTCGATGATTTCATGAAGGCAGGCGGCACAGTGAATGGCATGATCAGCCTATTGGATGAATTTAATGCTAACGTTGCCGGTATTGCCGTCTTGATTGAGGCGGAAGAAGCGGAGGAAAGGCTTGTTGATGATTATTTGTCATTGGTAAAACTTTCTGGTGTGGATGTTAAAGAAAAGAAAATATCTGTTGAAGTTGGAAATTTTTTTGATAAGAACCAATAGGGGGATAATGAAAATGAAAATTGTACAAACAAATGATGCGCCAGCAGCAATTGGTCCATATTCTCAAGGAATTATTGTCAATAACATGTTCTACAGCTCCGGCCAAATCCCTTTGACTGCAGAAGGAGAATTAGTTACTGGTGACGTACAGGAACAAACACACCAAGTATTTAAAAATCTTGCAGCGGTACTGAAAGAAGCAAATGCTTCTTTTGAAACTGTCGTGAAAGCTACTGTTTTCATTAAAAACATGGATGACTTTGCAGCAATTAATGAAGTGTACGGTCAATATTTTAATGTACATAAACCTGCACGTTCTTGTGTAGAAGTAGCAAGATTGCCTAAAGATGTACTAGTTGAAATGGAAGTAATCGCATTAAGTAAGTAACTTTAGGTAGGAATATGTTAGTTTTTGTAACTAAAGCTAGCGTTTTTTAGGATTTTATCTTAAATATTCTAAAAAATTTTGCTGATTAAGAAGGAGTTATGGAAATTCTGTTGAATTACTTAACTAGATTTTATCTTCTAGTAAAGGTGGTGAACAGAATGGAAGTAACTGACGTAAGACTACGCCGAGTCAATACGGATGGACGAATGAGAGCCATTGCCTCTATTACTCTAGATAATGAGTTTGTTGTTCACGATATTAGGGTCATTGACGGAAATAACGGTTTATTTGTCGCAATGCCTAGCAAACGGACACCAGATGGTGAATTTAGGGATATTGCTCATCCGATTAACTCCGGGACAAGAGGTAAAATCCAGGAAGCTGTTTTAACAGAGTACCACCGTTTAGGTGAATTAGAAGTTGAATTTGAAGAAGCTGGTGCTTCCTAAAGAATAATGAGCAGCTAGAGCCTACTTCCGAAGAGTAAGGCTCTTTTTTTTGCGACTACAGATAGTTGAAGCATAATTTTATATAGATATAGAAATAATTTGCACATGTGAATTATTACAGTGGAAAAAAGGTAAGCGGATTCTTAGCATCCGTAAGAAAAGTAAATAAAAAAATCATTGATGAGAAACCCTTATACACCTTATTATTTCAGCTGTTTTTCATATATTTGGATACAAACATTCCTTGAAATCATGCTGTAATTAGGATATATTTTTAATGGATAAAAAGGTTAAATTGGAGGCCCGTTAATGATAAATCGATACGCAGTGATTTTGGCCGCAGGACAAGGAACAAGAATGAAGTCTAAGCTATATAAAGTGCTTCATCCAGTTTGCGGCAAGCCGATGGTGCAGCATGTAGTCGATCAAGTATCAAAGCTTCAAATGGAGCGTATTGTAACTGTTATAGGCCACGGTTCGGATCAAGTTAAAGCACAGCTTGGAGATAAAATCAGTTATGCTTATCAGGCTGAACAGTTAGGAACTGCACACGCAGTTATGCAGGCTAAGGAGTTTCTTCAAGATAAAGAAGGAGTCACAGTCGTTGTTTGCGGTGATACACCTTTGATTACATCGGAGACGTTAGAGGCTCTTTGCAGTTATCATTTAGAAGTTTCCGCTAAAGCAACAGTATTGACTGCAGTTGCAGACGACCCGACAGGTTATGGACGGATTGTACGGAACGATATTGGTGAAGTTGAAAAAATTGTTGAACATAAAGATGCTTCGGATGACGAAAAGAAAATTGTCGAAATAAATACTGGTACGTACTGTTTTGATAATGCAGCTCTGTTTGAGGCATTGAATAATGTCACAAATGAAAATGCTCAAGGGGAGTACTATTTGCCTGATGTCATTGAGATTTTCAAAAAACAAGGTGAAATAGTATCTGCATATAAGACAGAGGACTTTAATGAGACGATTGGCGTGAATGACCGGATTGCATTGGCTGAAGCTGAAAGACTCCTTAAGAAACGTGTCAATGAAGCTCATATGCGCAATGGTGTCACGATTGTAGATCCATCAAATACTTATATCGGCACAGATGTTACGATTGGAAATGATACGGTCATCTTGCCAGGCACAATAATTTCAGGGCAAACAGCTATTGCTTCCGATTGTGTTATTGGACCAAATACGGAAATAAGCAATTGTGTTATTGGAGAAAATACTGAAATCAGGCAATCTGCTGCATTTGACAGCAAAATTGGTTCGAATGTAAATATTGGACCTTTCGCCCATATCCGTCCTGCCTCCGCTATAGGTGATGACGTGAAAATAGGTAATTTTGTTGAAATCAAAAAGGCGGAATTTGGGGACAGAAGCAAAGCTTCCCATTTAAGCTATATCGGTGATGCGACAGTTGGCAGTGATGTCAATATAGGCTGTGGTACGATAACAGTCAATTACGACGGCGAAAATAAGTTTTTGACAACCATAGAAGATGGTGCATTCATTGGCTGTAATTCCAATTTGATAGCACCAGTCAAAGTAGGCAAAGGAGCTTACGTTGCAGCTGGTTCTACTATTACAGATGATGTTCCAGCGGATGCGTTATCCATTGCACGGGCCCGACAAGTTAATAAAGATGAGTACGTGAAAAAGTCAAAGCAAGATTGAAAGAAGTAAAAAGTGGAATAAGAGGGAATTAATCCTGTCTTATTCCTTGCTGAAATTAGGACAAGCTATTAATTAGGAATAAAGCCAGTGGAGGTTCATCATGCTAGTTAAAAATACAGATCCAAACTTAAAGGTATTTACCTTAAATTCCAATCCGGCGTTGGCAGCGGAAATTGCCAAAACAATCGGCGTAGAACTAGGTAAGTGCTCTGTTACACGTTTCAGTGATGGAGAAATTCAAATCAATATTGAAGAGAGCATTCGTGGTTGTGATGTTTATATTATTCAATCAACAAGTTCTCCTGTAAATGAGCACATCATGGAGCTTCTTATCATGATTGATGCTTTAAAACGCGCTTCTGCTAAAACAATTAACTTGGTAATACCTTACTATGGTTATGCACGTCAAGATCGTAAAGCTCGTGCACGTGAACCAATTACAGCTAAGCTGGTAGCGAATCTGTTGGAAACTGCAGGAGCTACTCGTGTTATAACGTTAGACTTGCATGCACCGCAAATTCAAGGATTCTTCGATATTCCTATCGATCACTTGATGGGTGTGCCAATTTTAGGTGAATATTTCAGCAAAAGGGAATTCGACGGCGATATTGTCATCGTATCACCAGACCATGGCGGTGTAACAAGAGCTCGTAAGCTTGCAGAGCGTCTTAAAGCACCAATTGCTATCATTGATAAACGACGTCCTAAACCGAATGTGGCTGAAGTCATGAACATCGTCGGAAATATCGAAGGAAAAATTGCTATTCTTATTGACGACATCATTGACACTGCTGGCACAATTACTCTTGGAGCAAATGCTCTTGCTGAGAATGGAGCGAAGGAAGTGTACGCTTGCTGTACACACCCTGTTCTGTCTGGACCTGCAATGGAAAGAATTAAGAATTCAAAAATAAAAGAGCTTGTAGTTACAAACTCTATTGAGCTTCCAGAAGAAAAGCTTACAGATAACGTAATTCAACTTTCTGTAGCAGAATTGCTTGGAGAAGCAATAATCAGAGTTCATTCCGATCAGTCAGTAAGCTATCTTTTTGATTAAGAAATATGTCGCTCTCTGTTAAGGGGAGCGACTTATTTCTATTGGGATATTGGTCTTCTGTATTCTTTCACTCTTAGGAAAAAATTACCTAGTTACTAACTAGTATGTTTAAAATAGCTAGTTTTAGGGAATTTTTTATATATAGTGATTTGAATATAATGGAGGCGAATTTTATTATGAGTGCAACATTACAAGCAAAAAAGCGTACGGTTTCTAAGCATTCGGTGTTAACGGATTTAAGGACTAAAGGAGACATTCCAGGCGTGGTTTATGGTTCCAAAGTGGACAGCACATCTATTACGCTAAATGAAGCGAACTTTTTAAAAGTATTGAAGGATGTTGGACGCAATGGAGTTATTTCCTTGGATGTCGATGGTGATAAGCACAATGTTGTGCTGAACGAATATCATTCTGATCCGATTAAACGAACAATTCTACATGTTGACTTTTTAGCGGTTGATTTATCAAAAGAAATAACTGCAACAGTCAGAATCAATCTTACTGGCGAATCAAGCGGCGTAAAGGATGGCGGCGTTCTGCAGCAGGCGCTGCATGAAGTCGAAGTAACAGCAAAGCCTAACGATATTCCTGCTGCTATTGATATTGATATCAGCAGCCTGCAGGTTGGCGAAACGCTATCTATCTCTGATATTAAAGGATATGACAATCTGGAAATTAACCATGAGGCAGAAGAAACCATTGCTTCCATACTTCCTCCAAGACAAGAGGAAGAAATAAGCACTGGTGAGCAGCAAGATGGTGGAATTCCAGAAAATGTAGAAGGCAGAGAAACGACTGTTGAGGAAACAGATTAATTTTTATTAGGTAATATGGACCTTTTGTATGTATTTAATGATTAAATGCTTAAAAAAGGAAGGTATGCATTAAATGGATGTAGAATATCAAATAGGATGGCAAGTTGTGCTTGTTCCTATTTGATATATACATACAAGCTGTGATAATCAATAATGGAGGCTTGGCCGATTGAGAAGTTATTGGCAAGCCTTCTTTTTCTGTATATAAACAAGAATAAAAGGGTGAATTTCATGAAATTGGTAGTAGGCTTGGGCAACCCAGGAAAGCAATACGAAAAAACAAGGCATAATATTGGCTTTGAAGTTATAGATTATATATCTAAAGAGTATGGAATCCCTTTGGATAAATCTAAATTCAAGGGACAATATGGCATCGGGATGATTAATGGAGAAAAGGCAGTACTGTTAAAGCCGCTGACGTACATGAACTTGTCTGGGGAATCCATCCGCCCAATCATGGACTATTATGATATTAAAACAGAGGATATCGTTGTAATATACGACGATTTAGATTTGCCAGTCGGCAAAATAAGATTGCGACAAAAAGGAAGCTCTGGCGGACATAATGGGATTAAATCGACGATTGCCCATACAGGCACTGAAAAATTTAATCGTATTCGTGTCGGAATTGACAGGCCCCAGAATGGGATGAAAGTGACAGATTATGTTTTAGGAAGATTTACGAAGGAAGAGCAAGAGGCTTTGGAAATCATTGTGAAGAAATGTTCTGATGCTTGTGAACAGTGGATGAAAGAACCATTCCTGCAAGTGATGAATATATATAATATCCAGTAAGCGTTTTAAGGCCGCTGTGCTTTTAGATTCTTAAGTATAACTTCCCTCCAAAAGGTAAATACTAGCACTAGTATAAAGCTTTAAGGAGGCCTGCTTTATGGCTATACATTATAATTGCCGTCATTGTGGAGTAAAGATAGGAAGTATTGAAGCGAAGTCTGTTGAAACTTCCCGGCTGGGCTTTGATATCTTGACAGAACAAGAAAGAGCAGAGATGATAAATTACAGCGGGTCAGGCGATATTCATATCAAGTCCATTTGTGAGGATTGCCAAGAATCATTAGCTAAAAATCCAGGTTATTATGAAACCGATTATTTGATTCATTAATGTTATGAAAGCATTTCATGGCGAAAGAAGCTTTGGAGCGATTCCAAAGCATTTTTCCGTTTGCTTGTTTACAGAATTTTGGAGACTTAATGTAATATAATATTATTGATCTAAACAAAAAAATTATAAATAGATAAACAGGCTTCAAGGGGCAGATAAAATGTATGATAGGTGTAATTTGTACGAAAAAACAAGATTGTTTTTTCATTTTTTAAGTAGGGAGGGAATCTTCTATTGTTAGGCCTAAAAAAATTATTCAATAAACAGGAAGACATTAAAAATGTCATGTCTGGTGTTGAGGCGGGGTTGAAGGAACAAATAGTTTCTGGTTTATCTAACTCTGCAAGAACACTATTTATGACTTCTATATATGAGCAAACAAAAAGACCAGTGGTTGTAGTAGCACCAAATCTGCTTCAGGCACAAAAACTTTATGATGATATAACTAATGTAGTGGACGAGAAGGAAGTATTCTTGTACCCTGCCAATGAGCTTATAGCTGCTGAAATTAGTATCTCCAGTCCAGAATTAAAGGCACAGCGGATTGAAGTGCTGAACCACTGGACAAATGATAAAACAGCTAAAGGGATACTGATTGTCCCTGTTGCGGGTTTGAGAAAGATGCTTCCACCAAAAAGTCTGTGGCAAGCACAGCAAATTGAACTTGAAGTCGGTAAGGATATTAATCTGGAAGAGCTCATCCAACGCTTTGTTACGACTGGATATGTACGAACAGATATGGTTTCTGCCCCTGGTGACTTCAGTTTAAGAGGGGGTATATTGGATATTTATCCTTTAACTGAGGAGTATCCCCTACGTATGGAATTGTTTGATACAGAAATTGATTCTATTCGAACATTCTCACTAGAAGACCAGCGTTCAAAAGATAAGCTCTCTTCCATAACAATTGGTCCAGCAACAGAGGTTATTATTGATACAGTTGAGCTGGAGGCTTTTGCAGCAAAGGTCGAGACTGGCTTGGCAAAAAGTCTGAAAAAGATTAAAGATGAAAAGACGAAGACACTGCTTGCACAGAATATAGGACATGAGATTGAGCAGCTGAAAAATGGCCAGAAGCCGGAGCAGCTCTATAAATATTTATCTCTTCTATATCCTGATCATACAAGTTTGATAGACTATTTACCAAAAAATGGTCTGGTTTTTATTGATGAAATTAGTAGAGTTCAAGAAATGAACGATACATTGGAGAAGGAAGAGGCTGATTGGTATACTGGCCTGCTGAATGAAGGGGAAATCATTCATGACATGAAGCTTTCGCAAAATGTCCAAGATTTGCTTCATAAGGCTGTGCAGCCAATTGTTTATATGTCTTTATTCCTGCGCCATGTTCCGAATACGAATCCGCAGAATATCATTAATGTTACGTGTAAACAAATGCAAAGCTTCCACGGGCAAATGAATGTGCTTAAATCTGAGATGGATCGTTGGAAGAAGAATAAGTACTCTGTCCTTGTTTTAGCGAACAATCAGGAAAGGTTAGAGAAGCTAGAACAAGTGCTTCAAGATTATGATATTCAGGCAGATATTCAAACAGACAATGACAGGATTGCGACAGGCAAAATTCAGCTGCTGGAGGGAAGCCTTCAGTCTGGCTTTGAAATGCCATTATTAAAGCTTGCTGTTATTACTGAGGAAGAGCTGTTTAAGACTAAAGTGAAAAAATCATCTGCACGGAGGCAAAAGCTTTCTAATGCAGAAAGAATAAAGAGCTATTCTGAGTTGAAAATTGGCGATTATGTTGTGCATGTAAATCACGGGATTGGTAAGTACTTAGGAATTGAAACATTGCAAATCAATGGTATTCATAAAGATTACCTCCATTTACGCTATCAAGGCAGCGACAAGCTGTATGTTCCTGTTGATCAGATAGACTTAGTGCAAAAATATGTAGGGTCAGAGAGCAAAGAGCCAAAAATATATAAATTGGGCGGCAATGATTGGAAGAAGGTTAAGAAGAAGGTTGAATCATCTGTTCAGGACATTGCTGATGATCTTATTAAGCTATATGCAGAGCGGGAAGCAGCCGTCGGCTATGGTTTCTCTCCAGATGGAGAAATGCAGCGGGAATTTGAATCATCCTTTGCATACCAAGAGACAGAAGATCAGCTACGCTCTATCCATGAGATCAAAAAGGATATGGAAAGAGAACGCCCAATGGATAGACTGTTATGTGGAGATGTTGGCTATGGGAAAACGGAAGTTGCCATTCGTGCAGCCTTCAAAGCAATTGCAGATGGAAAGCAAGTCGCTTTTCTTGTGCCTACAACAATCTTAGCACAGCAGCATTATGAGACTTTGAGAGAGCGATTCCAGGATTATCCGATTGAAATAGGATTATTAAGCAGATTTAGGACAAGAAAGCAGCAGACAGACACTATTAAAGGGTTAAAAGCAGGCACCTTTGATATCGTTGTGGGAACACATCGTATTCTTTCAAAGGATATTACTTATCGTGATTTAGGTTTGCTGATCATTGATGAAGAACAGCGTTTTGGTGTTACGCATAAAGAAAAAATCAAGCAGCTAAAAACTAACGTAGATGTTCTGACATTAACAGCAACTCCTATTCCGAGAACGCTGCATATGTCAATGCTGGGTGTGCGCGACCTTTCTGTTATTGAGACACCGCCGGAGAACCGCTTCCCAATACAGACATATGTAATGGAATATAACGGAGCACTAGTGCGTGAAGCGATTGAAAGGGAATTGGCACGTAACGGGCAAATCTACTTCCTGTATAACCGGGTTGAAGATATTGAACGGAAAGCAGAGGAAATATCGATGCTTGTCCCAGATGCAAGGGTAACATATGCCCACGGGCAAATGACCGAAAATGAGCTGGAATCGGTTATGCTCAGCTTCCTAGAGGGAGAGTTTGATGTGTTGGTTAGCACAACCATCATTGAGACAGGTGTAGATATCCCGAATGTAAATACACTAATTGTTCAGGATGCTGATCGCATGGGTCTTTCCCAGCTTTACCAGCTGCGCGGACGTGTGGGACGCTCAAACCGGGTTGCCTATGCATACTTTACTTACCGCAAGGATAAAGTTCTCACAGAAGTAGCAGAAAAAAGGCTGCAGGCAATCAAGGAATTTACTGAACTTGGTTCAGGCTTCAAAATTGCCATGAGAGATTTGACGATAAGAGGAGCAGGTAATCTTCTCGGAGCACAGCAGCATGGATTTATTGATTCAGTCGGATTTGATTTGTATTCTCAAATGCTCAAGGATGCTATTGAAGAAAGAAAAGGTACATTTGATGAGCAGCAGAAACAGACAATTGATCTAGATCTGGATATTGATGCTTATATCCCAGACTTTTATATTAGTGATGGTCAGCAGAAGATTGAAATGTATAAGAGGTTCAGAGGGGTTGCGTCCTTTGATGAGCTTTCAGAGCTTCAGGATGAAATGGTCGACAGATTTGGAGATTATCCATCTGAGGTTGCTTATTTGTTCAAATTGACAGAAATGAAGCTGTATGGAAAAGCTGCTGGAGTAGAGCTTATTAAACAATCGAAAGAAGAAGTTCTGATTCTATTGTCTGAGCATGGCAGCAGTTTAATGGACGGACAGAAGATTTTCGAGAAGAGTTCGAAGTTTGGCCGTATGATTGGTTTAGGAATGGATGGCAAAAAATTAAAAATCGTCCTCCATGTAAAAGGAATTGAAACAGATAAGTGGCTAAATGCTTGTTATGAAATGGTAGAGGCCTTGAGCACATTTAAAAAAGAGCCTCAAGAGGCAAGCTGAAAATATGATAACTGAAAACTGTTTGGAGAGGGCATCATGCTTGTATCCAAACAGTTTTTTTGTCTTATTATGCCTATGCGCAGGTTTATCTAATATGGACAGGGGTAAAGAAAACCAGAGATATAATTGCTAAAAGGCAGCTTTTTAATGGATTCCGCTTTTTTGTCAAAGCAATGCCAATGTTTATGTTTTGTTTTGGAAAAAATGTCTTTAGCCGCAACTGTAAATTTTGCAGAAAATGTCCCGTGTTACCTAAGATGGTAATATTCACATCGAAGAGAAAATTTTACGTAGTTAATGTATAGAACTTTCCATATGAAAGATACTAAGTTTAAATATGGTAGCATTTCATATTTTACAGAAGAAATACTTACCAATATTAAAAAATCATCTGATGAAAGTGAGGCAACATGAAATGAAAGCAACTGGAATTGTGCGTCGAATCGATGATTTGGGTCGTGTCGTTATCCCAAAAGAAATCAGAAGAACTTTACGTATCCGTGAAGGAGATCCACTGGAAATATTCGTAGATCGCGATGGGGAAGTAATTTTGAAGAAGTATTCTCCTATTAGCGAGCTAAGTGATTTTGCTAAAGAGTATGCAGAAGCTCTTTATGATAGCTTAGGAAACTCTGTATTAATTTGTGACAGGGATACCTATATCGCAGTTGCCGGTGGGTCGAAGAAGGAATATTTAAACAAGAATATCAGTGAAGTTATTGAGAAGGCAATGGAGGACAGAGGATCAGTCCTTATTACACAGCAAGAGCAAATTGCACTCGTAGATAACAATACAGAAACTGTTTCTGCCTATACCATCGGACCAATCATTGCAAATGGTGATCCAATTGGTGCAGTTATCATTTTTTCTAAAGAAGGTACTCTTGGCGAGGTAGAAAAGAAAGCAGTAGAAACTGCTGCTGGCTTTTTAGCTAGACAAATGGAATCCTAATCTTAATATTGTTAAGGGCAGCTATATTGGCTGCCTTTTTTGTTGTTTTTAAAAGAAAATCAGTGTCTTGTTATATGAAGTGTAGAACAAATCTGTTATAATAAAGGTATAACAAGTAAGGAGAATAAAAATGTATATTAAATTAGACCCTCAATCAGACTTCCCTATTTATTCGCAATTAATACATCAATTAATGGAGGGAATTTTAAAAGGGGAATTAAAGGAGGGAGACATGCTTCCTTCTGTAAGGTCCTTAGCAGCTGACCTAGGTATTAACATGCATACAGTTAATAAAAGCTATCATGAGCTCGAAAAGAGAGGGATTATTCAAATTATCCCGAAATCAGGGGCGATTGTAAGACTTCAACATGCGAATCCTGGGTCTGAGCATTATGAGCGGCTTGTTAGAGAAATGAAGCCAGTATTGCTTGAGGCAATGACATTAGGAATGGGGAAAGCAGAGATAAACGGTCTTGTAGAATTGCTGATCAATGAATATAAGGGGGAATAAACATGGAACAAGGAATATTTATAGTGTTAATGGTTTTTCAAACAGTGATGCAAAGTATTATCCCTGTTGTCATGAGAAAAACACATGTGTTTGGTGTGTATGTACCGGATGAGTATAAAGATGAAAAGAGGGTGCAGTTTTATAAAAAACTATATGTGATCAGTTACTCAGCCGGTTCACTGGCTATTATTGCTGGTTATGCAATATGGATGAATGAACTGAATCCAAGTGTTAGAGCAGCTTTAGGTATGGTGCTTCTATTATCTTCGATGCTTTGGGGACTAATCTTATATTTTTACTGCCATGGAAAGATGTCGGAGTTGAAGAAGCGTACAGGTTGGTCTGCCGCTTTAAAGGAAGTGAAGATTACAGACTTGAGCGTCAGAAAGCTCGACGAAATGCTGCCATGGTTTATAGTAGCTATGCCGATTCTTTTAACACTAGGTTTAAGTGTGCTTACCCTCACGCAATATACTCAAATACCAGACAGTATTCCAACCCACTGGGGAGCTAATGGTCAACCCGACAGTTTTACGGAAAAAAGCTATCTTTCCGTTCTTTCCCATCTGCTGCTCCTATTGGTTATGCAGTCCATGTTTGTTGCCATCCACGAATTTACTAGAAAATCGGGAATCAAGATTAGCGCTTCTAACAAATCTGGTTCTAAGACAAGGCAGCTGCTTATGAGAAAGTACAACAGCTGGTTTTTAGCGATCATCTCTTTAGTAATAACGGTATTGTTGTCCTTCCTGCAATTATCCATTATTTATCCCGGCATATTTGCCGAGACTCTAATGCTGTTATTCCCGTTAGCATTTCTAGCGGTAGTATTGATTGGGACTCTTGTATATGCAATTAAAGTAGGAAAGCTAAATGTGCAGCTTGAGGCATTGACAAAAGCTGACGTCACGAAGGAAGTTTCTGATTTTGACTCAGACTATCATTGGAAGGGAGGACTTTTCTATTTCAATAAAAATGATCCATCGTTGTTCGTAGAGAAAAGGTTCGGAATAGGCTGGAGCATCAACTTTGCACAACCGTTAGGATATGCCATCATTTTTGGACCTCTCATTCTTATTATAATTGTGACATCTTTTCTGTAACAGAAAAAAGGAAAATGCTTTTTGTATTTTCCTTTTTTTAGCATTTTTGATGTAGTGTGCAAAGGCAACTAGGGTGGAATTGTGCTATAATACAAGCGAAACAGAAGATGGAAGGGGCCTTGCTTGTGCCTAAACAATCAAATAATTGGTTCACAGGTGCTATCATCCTGACAGTTGGAGCGCTTGTCGTAAAAATATTGAGCGCTGTATACAGAATACCCTTTCAAAATATAGTCGGAGATACAGGTTTTTATATATATCAACAGGTTTATCCAATCTATGGTGTGGCAATAGCTTTAAGTACATATGGATTTCCCGTTGTTATATCTAAGCTATATACAGAAATGAAATCAAAGGGCGATGTAATTGGACTGGAAGGACTTATTCGTTCCTCCTTTTTGCTTTTATACTCCTTGGGAATAGGCTCATTCTTGTTCTTATTCTTTGGAGCAGAGTATTTGTCAGCTGCTATGGGTGATGAAGAGTTAGCTATTCTGATTAAAGTGATATCATTTGCCTTTTTATTCACACCTTTTGTTGCTACATCTAGGGGATTGCTCCAAGGAGAAGGCAACATGGTTCCAACTGCTTTTTCTCAAGTTGCTGAACAGTTGATGAGGGTAGGCACCATTCTTTTTTGCTCCGTTTATTTCATAAGCAAAGGCTATTCGTTATATGCGGTTGGAGCAGGTGCGATGCTTGGCTCTGTAACAGGAGGTTTGCTTTCCTTTTTAGTGTTGTTTTACTTTTATAAAAAGCATCACTCTCTGCGTAGTATCTCGTCTGTTCGCAAATTATGGAACAGTGATAATAGAAAAATTATAAAAAGAATCATATATGAAGGAATTACTATTTCAATAAGCAGTATGCTGCTCATCTTATTACAGCTTGCTGACTCTTTAACAATTTATACTCAGCTTCTTTCTGCTGGAATTAATGAAGAAGAGGCAAAGGTGCTTAAAGGAATATATGACAGAGGACAGCCGTTAATACAGCTTGGGACAGTCATTTCTACTTCAATGGCTTTAACATTAGTACCATTTATTACAGGTGAAAGAATGAAAAAGGAAAAGAGCATTTTAGCTGAAAAGGTAAGATTTTCACTAGTGGTCAGCCTTTTCTTTGGGTTTGGTGCCTCCGTTGGTCTGCTAAGCATGATTAGTGAAGTAAACAGCATGCTGTTCCAAAATGAACAAGGGTCCCAGGTACTAGCGGTTTTATGCTTTGTCATTCTGCTTAATGCAATGATTGTTACATGTACTGCAGTACTTCAAGGATTGGGTTCTACTCTTTTCCCAGCTGTTATTGTTTTATTTGGGTTTGTCATTAAGTATGTGTTAAACGGCCCGTTTGTTTCTGCGTTTGGAACGAGCGGAGCAGCCTATGCGACTAACTTAACACTGCTTATCATTCTTGTATTAATGGCTGTTAAATTATATATGCTATTGAAAGTGCCGCTTGTAAATAGCAAGCATATAGTCATTATTTTGTTTGCGGCTATATGTATGTACTTATCTGTTGAAGGGTATATTCTTCTGACAGATATATTTATGCAAAGAGAAGACAGCCGTTTGCTGTCCGCATTTCAATCTCTGACGGGAGTAGTGCTTGGAGGATTTGTTTATGTCTTCCTCGTTCTTAGAGGCAATGTGTTTAAAGAGCAAGATTTGCTGGTATTGCCGTTCGGAAGGAAGTTAAGCTGGTTTTTACCTAAGAAAGGAAGAAAATAGCATGAGAAACATTGAAGTAATAGGACTAGGTGCAGGTGATATTGACCAGCTTCCGCTTGGTGTTTATAGAAGCTTAATGAATAATAAGCAAAAGGTTTATGTGCGTACGAAGGATCATCCTGTTCTTGCTGTACTTGAAGAAGAGGGCGGCGAATTTATTTATATGGATTATATATATGAGAAGCATGATCAATTTGACGCTGTTTATAGTGAAATCGTGGATGTTTTAATGGTAGAGGCAGAGAAAGAAGCTATCGTGTATGCAGTGCCAGGTCATCCTCTTGTAGCAGAAAAAACAGTTCAGCTCCTTATTGAAAAAAGTGAAAAGGGTGAGGTTAACTTAAAGATTGGCGGAGGTCAAAGCTTTTTAGATAATATCTTTCAAGCGTTGAAAATTGACCCTATCGATGGTTTTCAGCTACTGGATGGTACAGACTTGCGAAAAGATGAGTTGCAGTTCACGCAACATCTTATCATTGGACAAGTGTATGATGCTTTTTCAGCATCTGAAGTTAAGCTTACCTTAATGGAAAAGCTTCCTTATGACTATCCTGTAGTGATTGTAACAGCTGCAGGCAGTGCGCAGGAGCGCATCAAGGAAATTGAGCTTCATGAATTGGATAGAGAGGTAGAGTTGAATAACTTAACATCGTTATATATTCCACCAGTGCAAGAGGAGCGAATGCTTTATAAACAGTTTGCAAAGTTGCGGCAGATTATTGCAACATTAAGAGGTCCCGAAGGATGTCCCTGGGATAAGGAACAGACCCACGAGTCGCTTAGAAAATATTTAATTGAAGAATCATTTGAACTTATTGAGGCAATCAATGAGGGTGATATCGATAATATAATAGAAGAACTCGGAGATGTATTGCTGCAGGTTATGCTTCATAGCCAAATAGGTGAAGATGAAGGCTATTTCTCCATTGATGATGTGATAGAAGGAATATCAGAAAAAATGGTGCGGAGACATCCTCATGTTTTTGGAAAAGAGAAGTTAGAAACAGTGGAAGATGTCTTGGATACATGGCAGCAAGCAAAAACTGCGGAAAAGCCAGAAAAGCAAGCTTCCTTGCTTGATGGGGTTTTAAGTAGCTCGCCTAATCTTTCCAGAGCTTATGATCTTCAAAGTAAAGCCGCAAAAGCTGGATTCGATTGGCCGGAAGTTGCAGAAGCTTGGGATAAAGTGAAAGAAGAAATGATAGAGTTCAGAGAAGAAGTAGAGAATGGGGCAAGTAAAGAAGAAATGGAAAAAGAATTTGGCGACATTCTGTTCTCGTTTGTAAATGTAGCTAGATATTACAAGATAGATCCAGAATTAGCTGTTTTCCGCACAAATCAAAAGTTCATCAGCCGTTTTCATTTTATTGAAGCAAAGGTTAAGGAATTGGGTAAGGAAGTGCAGGAGCTGCCATTAGAAATTTTAGATAGTTATTGGGAAGAAGCTAAACAGATGGAGAAAGGATAAGGAGTGAATAGACATGCGATTAGATAAATTTTTAAAAATTTCCAGATTAATTAAAAGAAGAACATTGGCTAAAGAGGTTGCAGATCAAGGACGTATTCTTATAAACGGAATTCAGGCAAAAGCCAGCAGTAATGTTAAAGTGGGCGATGAACTGCAAGTCCGTTTTGGCCAAAAGCTAGTGACGGTCCAAATAGAAATACTGCAAGAATCTACAAAAAAAGAAGATGCGGCTAATATGTATAAAATCATTAAAGAAGAGACAGTATCCTAGTTTAACTAAAGGAATTACCGGGGAATAAAAGACAGAGTAACCAAGCGATCAATTTTTGGGAAAAGAGCTTGTTCTTTTTTCGACTCCCTCCTCATACACTTGTACAAATGATTGTACTTTTGTGATTGTGAGGGATAAGGATATGAACCAAAATTATGATTCCAATACTGCGAAAACGAGCAACATAGAGCATGATGTTATCATGAGAGGAAGAAGATTGCTTGACATTACAGGAGTTAAGCAAGTGGAAAGCTTTGATAATGAAGAGTTTTTGCTGGAGACAGTGATGGGTTTCTTATCTATTCGAGGACAAAACCTGCAAATGAAAAACCTGGATGTGGAAAAAGGAATTGTTTCTATTAAGGGCAAAGTGTTTGAATTGATTTATGTTGATGAACAAAGCGGAGAAAAAGCTAAGGGTTTCTTTAGCAAGATATTCCGATGACACTATCTACACAATTCATGACCATGCTGGCTATGGTTGGCATGGGTTTGTTTTTTGGGATAAGCTTAGATACGTATCAGTTCTTTTTGAAAAGAGCTGAAAGGAAAAGAACCATTGTCTTTTTCCATGACCTCCTTTTTTGGGTTTTGCAGGCTTTGTTAATATTTTATGTGCTATTTTTAGTGAACCAAGGTGAAATTAGAATCTATTTGGTACTAGCAGTGTTATTAGGTTTTGCAGCATACCAAGCCTTATTGAAATCAATTTATCTTTCGTTTTTGAAGCTTATTATTTCTGTTAGTGTCCGATTCTACCAGCTTACTGTCAAGTTAGTGGTAAATCTTATCTATAAACCTATAAAAACACTTCTCTTATTTATGGTTTCTGTGGTAATTTTCTTGTTAAAGGGACTTATGGCACTTGTCAACTTTATTATCAGGGTATTAAGATTTATTCTGAAGGTAGTTTTGTTGCCGTTTAAATGGCTATTGTCCTTAATATGGCTGATTTTGCCGAAAAGGATTAAATTATTCGTCGAGAAATATTCTGGGAAATTGGCAGGATATTATACCATGATAAAGAAATATGTTAAGGAATGGATAAAAAATAGAAAAAAACAGTAAGGAAGGGAGGAGCAGAGTATGAGTGTATTAAAAAAACCAGATGTGACAAAATTACAAACAGAATATACAGTACAGCAAGAAGAACTGAGTATCAGTGCAGCAAGAAAAAAGAAGCTGTTGTTCCGAAGGTTAACTGCTTTCTCTATCTGTGCACTGGCTATCGGCTTTTTCATGATTTCAACACTCATATCCCAAAGCTCCACTTTGGAAGAAAAGGCTGCTGAAAAGGAAAAGCTTGATGGAAAGATCGCTATGTTGGAGAAGGAAGAAAAGCAGTTAAAGGAACAAATTGTGAAATTGAATGATGAAGATTATTTGGCCAAGCTTGCAAGGAAAGATTTGCTTCTTTCTGAAAAAGGGGAAATTATCTTCAGTATCCCAGATAAGAACGATTAAACAGGCGCTGATGGAAAATAATAAGGTCAACAGTTATATTGACACCCTTTTTTTTTATTTTGTATAATATAGTATAAGTATGATTTTTTATATCCTTAAGGAGGCAAAACTTTTTTATGTCAATCGAAGTAGGCAGCAAGTTACAAGGAAAGGTAACAGGAATTACTAATTTTGGTGCGTTTGTAGAACTCCCAGAAGGTGCAACTGGTCTTGTTCACATTAGTGAAGTCGCAGATAATTATGTAAAAGACATTAATGATCACTTAAAGGTCGGAGACGTAGTGGAAGTGAAAGTCATTAATGTGGAGAAAGATGGCAAGATTGGCCTGTCTATTAAAAAGGCAAAAGATAGACCGGAAAGACCAGAAAGACCAGAAAGATCCCATGATCGTGGGGAGCGCAGAGAGTCTAGAGGCGGCTACTCCAATAACGCATCAAGACCTCGCAATGCGAAATCGCATGATAACCGTGCTCCAAAGGAAAACTTTGAATCAAAGATGGCTCGTTTCCTAAAAGACAGTGAAGATCGGTTAGCTTCTCTTAAACGAAATACTGAGTCTAAACGCGGGGGAAGAGGCGCTAGACGAGGGTAACTTGCTGCTGAATTTTTTATAAAAAAGCAGGGTTTATCGTTCGTATATTCCCATAGCTTAAAGCAAGCCATAACGGCTTGCTTTTTTTGTTTTTATTGTTAAAGAACAAAAAAAGGACGTTAGATTAATCTATCGTCCTTTTTAAAGGATAGCGGCGGAGGGGATCGAACCCCCGACCTCACGGGTATGAACCGTACGCTCTAGCCAGCTGAGCTACACCGCCATGTATGAAAGGCGCCTTAGGCACAAGATATATAATACAAACTTTTTCGATAAAAGTCAACTGCTTTTTTTTATGACAAAGTAAACATGGTGATTAATATAAAAAGTCGAAGCTGACACTCATTTTTTGACAAATAAAACAAGGCCTAGAAGATTACAGGAAAAGATAGGAGCAAGGTTATTCATGCAGTTAATGGTAAGCAAACACAGGCGCTGATTAGTTAATTATAATCTTTAGTCGAAAAGAGAAACAGGAATATGTCAGCTATAGCTTTAGCGAATTTTGTTTAAATGCAAGAAATTGCTTGAAAGAAGTCGAGCGAAATATATAGGCTTGTCCGCTCTTTTGACAAACTTTTACTATTACAACTCTTATAATTGTGTGCAACGATACCTGATAGGGAGTTGAGTTAAATGGAAAAAGTGGAAAGGGATATTATGGACGGTATTGCAGATGTAGACTTTGGCAAATCAAAAGAGGGATTTGGCGTTATATATCATAAATTCCATACGAAAGTAGAAAGCTTTTTTTTGGCCAAAGGCTATATACTTTTGGTTATTGGTTTTCTTTTGGGGAGAGCGCTAATTCTGGCTAAACTGACCCCGTTTGTCCTCCCTTTCTTTGCGGCGGTGTACTTAACGCGAAAGGATAAGGCGCCTTTAGCGCTAGTAGGCTTAATTGGAGGAGCTGCTACTCTTTCCTTAAGGGAGGCTTTTATTAGTTTTATACTCGCATTTTTATTCCTCATTATTTATAAACCTCTCAGTAAGTGGAGAAAAAATGAGAATAATAATAATTTTGTCCCTGTTCTTGTACTTTCAACTGTTTTGTTAGTTAGCTTAGGCGAGTCTTATATTATTTCGGGCGCAATTACAATGTATGGAGCGATGATGGCGCTTGTTGAAGCGAGTCTAGGATATATTCTTACTTTAATTTTTATGCAGAGTCTGCCATTATTGACTATCGGCAAAAGGAGACAAGCATTAAAAACAGAAGAAATCGTATGTCTCATTATTATGCTGGCTTCTGTTATGACGGGAACAATCGGGTGGAGTCTGTATGACTTGTCAATCGAACATATTATGTCACGCTACTTAGTGCTTTTATTTGCATTTATGGCAGGTGCAACAATTGGCTCGACAGTAGGGGTTGTAACTGGTCTTATATTTAGTCTGGCAAGCATTTCGAGTTTCTATCATATGAGCTTGCTTGCGTTCTCTGGTTTACTTGGCGGATTATTGAAGGAAGGCAGAAAGGTAGGTGTTGCATTAGGACTTTATATTGCAACACTATTAATCGGCATGTATGGAGAAGGTGGCGGTGTGCTGTCAGTTTCTCTTATGGAAACAACTGTCTCTGTTTTTCTATTTATGCTTACGCCATCTTTACTTACGTCACGGATAGCTAAGCATATTCCAGGTACTGCCGAATATTCGCAGGAGCAGCAACAATATATGAGGAAAATGCGTGACGTCACAGCTCAAAGAGTCTCCCAATTTTCCACAGTGTTTGAAGCACTTTCAAATAGTTTTTCTGCGAATAATATACAAAAAGATATAGACGATTCAGATAGAGAGCTTGATTATTTCTTAAGCAATGTGACAGAAAAAACATGTCAAACTTGCTTTAGAAAAGAAGCTTGCTGGGCAAGGAACTTTAATACAACTTATGACTATATGAAAGATATTATGACAGAAATGTCAGAGACGGATGGTAGTATTTCATTAGGGTTATCACGAGAATGGGAGAAGCATTGTACAAGATCGAAAAAAGTAGTAGATGCGATTCATCAGGAATTAACACTGTATCAAGCAAACCAGAAACTTAAAAAGCAAGTTCAAGAAAGCAGAAAGCTAGTTGCAGACCAATTATTAGGTGTTTCAGAGGTGATGGGGGATTTTGCGAAAGAAATACAAAGAGAAAGAGAAAACCACCATAAACAGGAGGAATTAATACTTGAAGCTATCCAAGAATTTGGCATTCATATTGAGAATGTGGAAATTTACAGTCTAGAACAAGGAAATGTTGATATTGACATAACCATTCCATATAACACAGGATTCGGAGAGTGTGAAAAGCTTATAGCGCCAATGCTGTCAGATATTTTAAATGAAACAATCATTGTCAATAAAGAAGAGACTGGAGCTTATGGGAATGATTACAGCCATGCAACATTCCGTTCTGCAAAAGCATTTGTCGTTGAAACAGGTGTTGCTCATGCTGCAAAGGATGGTGGGTTTATCTCGGGAGACAGTTATTCAACGATCGAACTTGGATTAGGCAAATATGCTGTAGCAATAAGTGACGGGATGGGTAATGGAGAGCGGGCGCATATCGAAAGTGAGGAAACATTGCAGCTTCTCCAGAAAATACTTCAATCTGGAATTGAAGAACAGGTTGCGATCAAATCTATCAACTCTGTGCTGTCATTAAGAACAACTGATGAGGTATTTGCAACTCTAGATTTGGCGATGATTGATTTGCAAAATGCAAATGCTAAGTTTCTTAAAATTGGGTCCACACCAAGTTTTATAAAAAGGGGATCAAAAGTAATTAAAATACAAGCTAGCAACTTGCCGATGGGGATTGTTCAGGAATTTGATGTTGATGTGGTAAGTGAGCAATTAAAAGCAGGAGATTTATTGATCATGATGAGTGATGGGGTATTTGAGGGACCAAAGCATGTCGAAAACTTTGACTTGTGGATGAAGAGGAAAATCAAAGAGCTTAAAACAGAAAGTCCACAGGAGGTTGCTGACCTTATTATGGAAGAGGTTATCAGGTCTCGGTCTGGTCTAATTGAGGATGATATGACTGTGCTTGTAGCACAGATTAACCATAATATACCGAAATGGGCTTCTATCCCAATGAGAGGATTTCATCAAAAAGCAAACTAGTTCACTAAAATAGAGGTATAAATGCTCTCTTTTCCGTCGAAAATGGGACTAACTCATTAATAGATGGAGGGGAGAAATATGAAAACAGGTACAATAAAACAAATATTGCTTATAACAGACGGGTGTTCTAATCAGGGAAATGATCCAATTGCAATGGCTGCATTAGCGAACGAACAAGGAATTACTGTAAACGTAATCGGGGTAATGGAAAAGGATATTATTGATGATCGTGGTTTGAAAGAAATAGAGGAAATTGCCCTTTCAGGCGGAGGGGTGAGTCAGGTTGTATACGCTCAAGCTTTAGCGCAAACAGTTCAAATGGTAACAAAAAAAGCAATGACTCAAACATTGCAGGGCGTTGTCAACAAAGAGCTGCAGCAGATATTAGGAAAATCAAGCAGTGTGGAAGATTTACCACCGGAAAAACGGGGAGAAGTGATGGAGGTTGTCGATGAGCTCGGTGAAACAGTTGAGCTGGAGGTGCTTGTTTTAGTTGATACTAGTGCGAGTATGAAGCATAAGCTTCCTACAGTGAAAGAAGCTTTGATTGACTTGTCTTTGAGTTTGAATGCAAGATCAGGTGAAAACAGATATTCAGTATTTGTATTTCCCGGGAAAAAGAAAGATGTCGAAAAGTTGCTTGACTGGACTCCGCGGCTAGAATCATTAACAAGTATTTTTTCTAGGCTTACAACTGGGGGTATTACACCTACTGGTCCGGCTTTAAAAGAAGCAATCCAATACTTTAAGCAAAAACGTTCATTAAGGAGTCTGATTAGACGTGACGATGATGAATTCTATGAAGAGTCCATTTAAGATTAATCGCGGAACAATAATCAAAGGGAAATGGCATCGGAAGGATTATACCATAATTAAAGAGCTTGGCTTTGGGGCAAATGGGACTGTGTTTCTCGCAGACTCTGCCCTTGGAAAGGTTGCTTTAAAGCTAAGTGATAATGGCATGTCGATTATTTCAGAGGTAAATGTATTAAAATCCTTTGCTAAGGTCCAAGGTTACAGCCTTGGACCTTCTTTAATAGATGTTGATGATTGGGTCACGACGAGTGGAACAGTATCTTTTTATGTTATGGAGTATATAAATGGACCTGATTTATTAACTTATATTGAAAATAAGGATAGTTCTTGGGTCAATGTATTAATGATACAGCTATTAAAGGATCTTCAAGTTCTACATGATAACAATTGGGTGTTCGGAGATTTAAAGCCGGAAAACTTAATTATAAATGGGCCTCCTACTAGAATAAGATGTATTGATGTAGGTGGTACTACTATTATAGGCAGAGCAATAAAAGAGTTCACAGAATTTTATGACCGCGGCTACTGGGGACTCGGATCAAGAAAGGCAGAGCCTTCTTATGATCTGTTTGCTGTCGCTATGATTATGATAAATATTTTTTATCCGAAGAGATTTAATAAGCTAGAAGGAGGACTTAAGCAGCTCCAAATGATGATTCAAAAGAAGCGGGAATTATTACCTTATGAACAGGTGCTAACAAAAGCGCTAACTGGTAGATACGGCAGTGCTAATGAGATGAGAGGCGAGCTGATTAAACTTTCTAGCGGCCAAGAAGCTAGGACAAATACAAGGACAAGCAACTCTGGCAAAACAAAGGCTCCATCTATAAAAAACAGAGGGGCTAGTCCAAAAAGAGCACAGGCACAGCAAAAAAAGATGGCCAAAAAGAAAAAAAGGACAGGTTATCTAGAATCTATTCTATTAATAGTAGTCATATCATTGCTTTATATTGTATATATTTATGGTCAATTGACTTAATATACGATAGGAAACATAAGGGAAAGCATTTGATGTAGCTTTCGCAAAAATGTTATTCTTACATAAGCAGACTGCATGCTTACATAAAAAGGTCATAACAGATTACTATGCAGAATAGTGATAAATTAAGGAAGTATTTTAATGTTGGAAGAAAAGGTAGTAGAGTATCTGAAAAAGAAGGAATTGTCGCTTAGCGGTGCGAGAGTGCTTGTTGGAGTGTCTGGTGGACCAGATTCCTTGGCACTGCTTCACTTCCTTTGGAGCAAAGAGTCAGCCTGGAATATAAAGGTGATAGCGGCACATGTTGATCATATGTTCAGAGGGGAGGAATCTTTAGAAGATGCAAAATTTGTAGAAGAATTTTGCAAGGGAAAATCCATTCCATTCATTTGGAAGCAAATCGATATGCCGGCTATTATAAAGCAAACCGGAAAAAATGGCCAGCTGGCTTCACGAGAATGCCGATATGCATTTTACAAAGAAATTATGGAAGAGAGCGGTATATCCCTTCTTGCCCTCGGTCATCATGCAGATGATCAGATTGAGACGATTTTAATGCGCTTGACGAGAGGAAGTAGTGCTAAGTCGAGAGCTGGAATTCCCTTCAGCCGCCCTTTTGGGCCGGGAAGATTATTTAGGCCATTTTTATGTTTAGAAAAGCAGGAAATAGAGGAATACTGTAATAGGCATATGCTTTTCCCTAGAAGAGATCCGAGCAATGATAAAGAAGTATACAGCAGGAACAGATTTCGAAAGCATGTTCTGCCATTCTTAAAGCAGGAAAATCCGAATGCCGCAGCCCATTTTCAGCGTTTTAGCGAGGAAGCGGAGGAGGACGAGGCCTTTTTATTGGCAGCAACGAAATCAGTTTGGAGTAAAGTGGTAAAGAGCCAGAGAGAAAATGAGATAACAGTTGATATTAACGCATTCCTCTCAATAGCTATTTCTTTACAAAGAAGATGTATTCATCTAATATTAAATTATCTCTATAAAGAGAAGATATCTTCCTTATCCGCATTACATACTAACCAAATTATTGCATTGTTTCAGAATCCTCATTCTTCCGGAAACATTGATCTCCCAGAAGGTTTGAAGGTAATTAAATCCTACCATTTGGCACACTTTCAATTAAATATTTCACCAAATGAACCCTTTTATCATGAATTTTTGAAATCGGGAGAGATATTATTACCAAATGGGCATTATATTAGGGTAGAATATACTAGCAGCATTCAAACTCCGATTGCAGATGCTATCCTTGTTGATCCTGAATCAATTACCTTTCCGCTTGTTATAAGGACAAGGAAAAACGGGGATAAGATACAAGTTAGAGGAATGAATGGGATGAAGAAAGTGAAGAAACTGTTCATCGATGCAAAGATTCCTCTGCAAGAGAGAGACGGATGGCCAATCATTACAGATGGGAACGATAACATATTATGGGTTCCTGGGCTAAAAAAATCTGTTTTTTCTTTAAAGCAGGCGAATAGTGGTTATAATCTATTAATAACATATAAAAAGCAATGATCTTCTAGGGGGCACACAAGCAATGAAACATGATATCGAAAAAATATTGATTTCTGAAGATGAACTACAAGGCAAGATTAAGGACCTTGGTTTTCAATTAACAGAGGATTATAAGGATAAATTTCCTTTAGCTGTAGGAGTGCTTAAAGGAGCTATGCCATTTATGGCTGACCTTTTGAAACGCATGGATACATATCTGGAAATGGACTTTATGGATGTTTCTAGCTATGGAAACTCAACAGTATCTTCTGGTGAAGTGAAAATCTTAAAGGATTTGGATACTTCTGTAGAAGGAAGAGATATCCTTATTATTGAAGACATAATTGACAGCGGCTTAACATTAAGCTACCTTGTTGAGCTATTCCGTTACCGCAAAGCAAAGTCCATCAAGATTGTGACGCTGCTTGATAAGCCTTCTGGAAGGAAAGTAGATTTACAAGCTGATTACATTGGATTTATCGTTCCAGATGAATTTGTTGTAGGTTATGGACTTGATTATGCTGAAAGATACCGTAATTTGCCTTACATTGGTGTTTTAAAACCAGAAGTTTATACTAACAATAACGAGTAATTGGAGTGACAGGGAAGTTTTGTGTTCAAGAGGGTAATTTCTTGAATTTACACAATTTTCTATGTTACTATACAATATAGTTTGTTTACCGTGGGAGGAGGTAAGGGATGAACCGTATTTTCCGTAATACCATCTTTTATTTATTAATATTTTTAGTAATTATTGGTGTGGTAAGTTTCTTTAATGGTAATAACGAGCCAACCAAGCAATTATCGTATACCGATCTGATTAAGCACCTTGAAGAAGGTGATGTCAGTTCCATTACACAGCAGCCTGAACGAGGCGTTTTAGAATTACGCGGGCAGTTAGATTCTTACAGTGAAGATGAATACTTCGTTTCTTACGTAACGAATAATGAAACTGTTCAAAACCGCATTGATAAAGCGGCTACAGAAGGATCAAAAATTGATGTCCTTCCTGCTCAAGAAACGAGCAGCTGGGTGACATTCTTTACTTCTATTATTCCTTTTGTCATTATATTCATCTTGTTCTTCTTCTTGCTCAACCAAGCGCAAGGCGGCGGCAGTCGAGTAATGAACTTTGGAAAGAGCAAAGCGAAGCTTTATAATGAAGAGAAGAAGAAAGTCCGTTTTAAAGATGTAGCAGGAGCGGATGAAGAGAAGCAAGAGTTAGTAGAAGTTGTAGAATTCCTGAAAGACCCAAGAAAATTTGCTGAGCTAGGAGCAAGAATTCCGAAGGGTGTCCTTCTTAATGGACCTCCAGGAACAGGTAAAACATTATTAGCAAGAGCTGTCGCAGGTGAAGCAGGAGTTCCATTCTTCTCCATCAGCGGATCTGACTTTGTGGAAATGTTTGTTGGGGTCGGTGCATCTCGTGTACGTGACCTATTTGAAACAGCGAAAAAGAATGCACCATGTATTATCTTTATAGATGAGATTGACGCAGTAGGTCGTCAGCGTGGGGCAGGGCTCGGCGGAGGCCATGATGAGCGTGAACAAACTCTGAACCAATTGTTGGTTGAGATGGATGGTTTTGGAGCAAACGAAGGGATCATCATTATCGCTGCGACTAACCGACCGGACATTCTTGACCCAGCGTTATTGCGTCCAGGACGTTTTGACCGTCAAATCACTGTTGACCGACCTGATGTTACTGGCCGTGAAGCAGTATTGCGTGTACATGCCCGCAACAAGCCATTAGATCCATCAGTAGATTTAAAAAGCATTGCGATGCGTACACCTGGTTTCTCAGGCGCAGATTTAGAAAACTTGCTTAACGAAGCAGCACTTGTCGCTGCAAGAGCAGATAAGAAAAAGATTGATATGGAAGATATGGATGAGGCAACAGACCGTGTAATTGCTGGTCCGTCCAAAAAGAGCCGTGTCATTTCTAAAAAAGAAAGAAATATTGTGGCATACCACGAAGCTGGTCATACAATCATAGGTGTTGTCCTTGATGAGGCAGATATGGTGCATAAAGTTACCATCGTACCAAGGGGTCAAGCTGGAGGCTATGCAGTTATGCTTCCAAAAGAAGACCGCTTCTTACTGACAAGGCAAGAGTTGTTAGACAAAATTACTGGATTGCTTGGCGGCCGTGTGGCAGAGGATATAGTCTTCGGTGAAGTCAGCACTGGTGCACATAATGATTTCCAAAGAGCAACAAACATTGCTCGCAAAATGGTTACTGAATATGGAATGAGCGAAAAGCTTGGACCGCTTCAATTCGGTCAAGCGCAAGGAGGTCAAGTCTTCCTTGGCAGAGATTTGAATAATGAACAAAACTATTCAGATGCTATCGCATATGATATTGACCAAGAAATTCAACGCATCATTAAAGAGAGCTATGAAAGAGCGAAAACAATCTTAACTGAAAACAGGGAGAAGCTAAACTTGATTGCCGAAACATTGTTAGAAATCGAAACATTGGATGCGGAACAAATCACTAGCCTGTATAAAGATGGAGTTCTTCCAGACCGTTCTAAAAAAGCTGAATCATTCACAAATGATGATGTGAAAGTCAACATCAATATGAAAAAAGAAGATGAAGAGACTAAAGAAGATTAAAACCTTCACTATAAGGGAATGCACACTTGTGCATTCCCTTTTTTCTTCCGTAAAGTTCATTGGATTTCACTTACATATGCTCGTATGTTATGATATTTTAGTGCTAATAATCCATACATCTATTAAGGGCAACAGCTGCTTAAATAGATGGTGTTTGAAGAATAATAAAAAAGTGGTGACTGACTTTGATTTTTGTTTTTGATATTGGGAATACAAATATAGTGCTAGGTGTATACGAAGGCGATAAGCTGACACAACACTGGAGAATAGAAACGAACCGCTTTAAAACGGAAGATGAATATGGCATGATAATCAAGTCTCTGTTTGACCATGTGGGCTTAAAGTTTTCGGATATTGACGGAATTATTATTTCCTCTGTAGTACCGCCGATTATGTTCTCTCTAGAAAGAATGTGTCATAAATACTTTAATATTAAACCGTTAGTAGTTGGTCCTGGAACGAAAACAGGGCTGAACATTAAATATGATAATCCAAAAGAGGTAGGTGCAGACAGGATTGTTAATGCAGTTGCTGCGATACATGAATACGGGAGCCCATTAATAATTGTAGACTTTGGAACTGCAACAACATTCTGCTATGTTAATGAGCATAAACAATATATGGGTGGAGCTATTGCACCTGGTATTAATATTGCGACAGAAGCTCTATATTCTAAAGCTGCTAAGCTGCCGAGAATAGAAATTGCCCGACCGGATGGAGTGGTAGGCAAAAACACAGTATCTGCTATGCAGTCTGGAATATTATATGGATATGTTGGACAAGTTGAGGGTATTGTAAAGAGAATGAAAGAGCAGAGCTCAGAAAATCCAAAGGTAATTGCAACAGGCGGACTAGCTAATCTCATCAGTCAAGAATCAAATGCAATTGACGTAGTAGATCCATTTTTAACATTAAAAGGTTTACAGCTTATATATAAGAAAAATAAGGAAAAGTAAGTAATAAGAATATAGGAAAAGAGGTATTTTATGAGTGATTATTTAGTAAAGGCTTTAGCCTTTAACGATCAAGTACGTGCATATGCTGTTAGAAGCACAGAGACAGTTGCTGAGGCTCAACGCAGGCACTACACTTGGCCTACTGCATCTGCGGCATTAGGAAGAACTTTATCTGCTACAGCAATGTTGGGAGCAATGCTTAAAGGTGATCAAAAGCTAACGGTGAAAGTAGATGGAGATGGACCTATAGGGCTAATCCTTGTTGATGGAAATGCGAAAGGTGAAGTAAGGGGCTATGTAACGAATCCACAAACTCATTTTGATTTAAACGAACATGGAAAGCTGGATGTTAGAAGAGCGGTAGGAACAGAGGGAACACTGTCTGTTGTTAAAGATATCGGAATGCGTGACTACTTCACAGGGCAAGTGCCGATTGTATCTGGGGAGCTTGGAGAAGATTTTACTTACTACTTGGTGACATCAGAGCAAGTACCTTCATCTGTCGGTGTCGGAGTACTTGTTAATCCAGATAACTCAATCTTAGCGGCTGGCGGATTCATCATTCAGCTTATGCCAGGAACAGATGATGAAACCATCACAAAAATTGAGAAGAGATTACAAGAAATACCGCCGATTTCTAAGCTGATTGAAAAAGGTCTTACTCCGGAAGAAATTCTGGAAGAAATCTTTGGAAAAGATAATATGAAAATTATTGAGAAGATGCCCGTATCGTTCACATGTACATGCTCAAAGGAGCGATTTTCAACGGCAATTATCAGTTTAGGCAAGGCAGAAATAGAAGATATGATCGCAACAGATGAAAAGGCTGAAGCACACTGCCACTTCTGTAATGAAAAATACCTTTTCTCCAAAACTGAATTAGAGGAGCTTCTTGAAGAAGCGCTATAAAAAATAAGCCTGGTGCATGTTTGCACCAGGCTTATTTTTTTATTCTGGTAAGTAGATTTTCAATCAAGGATTATGTTTGGATTTTTTCGAAAATAAGAACAAATCAATTGACAAAATGGGCATTCATTGATAAATTAATAATTAATAGAATACCAATTAAGATACTCGGATTAAGAGATAAGGGAGAGATTAAGAATGACTCGTATAGCTAATTCAGTTGTAGATTTAATAGGTCAAACTCCTATTGTAAAATTAAACCGTTTAACAGATGAAGCAAGTGCAGATGTATATCTTAAACTAGAATATATGAATCCAGGTAGCAGTGTTAAAGACCGTATTGCTCTAGCGATGATTGAAGCTGCTGAGCAGAGCGGTGATTTGAAGCCTGGCAGCACACTTATTGAGCCTACTAGCGGAAACACAGGGATTGGCTTAGCAATGGTTGCAGCTGCAAAAGGATATAAAGCAATTCTTGTTATGCCTGAAACAATGAGCTTGGAGCGCCGTAACTTGCTAAGAGCATACGGTGCAGAACTAGTATTAACACCAGGACCTGAGGGCATGGGTGGCGCAATTCGCAAAGCGGAAGAATTGTCTAAAGAAAATGGATATTTCCTACCACAGCAGTTTAAAAATGTTTCTAATCCTGAAGTTCATAGAAGCACTACTGGTCCAGAAATCGTGGCAGCTTTTGGTGATGAAGGCTTAGATGCGTTTATCGCAGGAATTGGCACTGGCGGAACAATTACAGGAGCCGGAGAAGTATTAAAAGAAAAATATAATGATATTAAAATATATGCAGTAGAACCAACGGATTCTCCGGTATTATCTGGAGGAAAACCAGGTCCTCACAAAATTCAAGGAATTGGGGCAGGTTTTGTGCCAGAAATCCTGAATAGTGAAGTTTATGATGATATTATTCAAGTAACAACAGATCAAGCATTCGAATATGCTAGAAAAGCAGGTAAAGAAGAAGGTATTCTTGGTGGAATCTCTTCTGGTGCTGCTATCTATGCTGCCATTAAGGTTGCTAAAGAACTAGGAAAAGGCAAAAAAGTCTTGGCTGTAATTCCAAGTAACGGAGAGCGTTATTTGAGCACAGCTTTATACCAATTTGATGAAGAGTAATCATGCAAGAAAAAGACAGCCGGTGGGCTGTCTTTTTTTGCTTAGCAATATAGACGGCCACCTGAAAAATGCCGGCAAATTTTTTTGTTTTTCCTCTGCTTCATCATGTATGATGATAAAAGAGAAATAGAAGGAGCGAGAGTGAATTGAAAAAATTTAAGGTTTTCAGCAAGAGTTTAAGTATTTCATATGCTCAATTTTATGAGCAGTTCATTCAGTTATCCCAAGAATCACAGTATTATGCCATCTTGGAAAGCGGCAGGGGTGGAAGATACAGCATTGCTGCAATGAACCCTATTGCCACGATGATCGGAAAAGACAATACATTAGAAGTAGTGGGCATAGAGGGAACAACTATACATAAAGGCAATCCGCTCCATACAGTTAAACAGATAATGAAGGAGTATGAAGTAGAAGCTAACCATGAATCTCCAGAGTTTCAAGGGGGAGCGATTGGATTCATAAGCTATGATTATATCCGCTATATTGAAGAAATCCCGAATATTGCAGTTGATGATTTAGAAACACCAGATGTATTTTTTATGCTTTTTGATAATTGGTTTGTTTATGATCTGAAGGAAAACAAATTATGGCTGTCAGCCTTATACACAGAAGCAACTTCCTCCGAAGTGGAAGATAGAATAGATAAAGCAGTGGAAAAGCTACAGGAGAACAGGAAAGTTGAACACCAAATGCTGACTCCTGAAAAAACAATGGGACAAGAGGTTTCTATTAAGGATAATGAATTTCAACAGTCAGTCAGGAAAATACAAGAATATATTTCTCAAGGAGACGTTTTTCAAGTAAACTTGTCTGTTCGCCAAATGAAGTCACTAAACGTTTCAGCTTTGGAAGTGTATAATCAGCTGCGCATCCTCAACCCATCACCGTATATGGGGTATTTTCACACACCTGATTTTCAGCTTGTTTCCGGTTCGCCTGAGCTGTTAGTGAAGAAAAAAGGTGATGAGGTTAGTACTCGCCCGATTGCAGGCACAAGATCGAGAGGTAAAGATAATGATGAGGATCAGAAGCTTGCTGATGAACTCATTAACAGTGAAAAGGAACGGGCAGAGCATGTGATGCTCGTTGATCTCGAACGGAATGACCTAGGAAGGGTTTGTGAGTACGGTTCAGTTGAAGTTGATGAGTTCATGGCAATAGAAAAGTACTCTCATGTGATGCATATTGTTTCTAATGTCCGTGGGAAATTAGCTGCTAAGTATGATGAATATGACCTGATTGACAGTATGTTCCCGGGAGGAACGATAACAGGAGCCCCGAAAATACGAACAATGGAAATTATTGAAGAACTCGAGCCTGTAAGAAGAGGACCTTATACCGGGTCAATGGGCTGGATTGGTTTTAATAAAGATATTGAATTAAATATTATGATTAGAACGATGCTTGTGAAAGATAAGAAATCGTATGTACAAGCTGGGGCTGGGATTGTCATAGATTCTGTCCCAAGTAATGAGTATAAGGAATCAATGAAAAAAGCCAGAGCTCTATGGAATGCGAAAGAACTGGCAGAAGAGAAATAGGTGAAGAAATGATATATATGATCGATAATTATGATTCATTTACGTATAATCTTGTGCAGTATTTAGGTTCATTAGGCAGTGATCTGACTGTCAGCCGCAATAATAAAACTTCTTTAGAAGAAATCAGAAGAGTAAATCCTGAATACTTAATGATATCTCCAGGACCTTGTACGCCAAATGAGGCGGGGATAAGTCTTGAGGCGATAAGTGCATTTGCTGGAGAGTTGCCTATCTTTGGTGTGTGTTTAGGACATCAAGCAATTGCTCAAGCATTCGGTGGAAAGGTAATCCGAGCTGAAAATTTAATGCACGGCAAAACTTCTCCAATCTACCATGATAATAAGACTATATTTGAAGGCTTGCCGAACCCCTTCCCAGCAACAAGATATCATTCTCTTCTTGTCGAAAAAACTTCCTTGCCTGACTGTCTGGAAGTTTCTGCATGGACTAAGGAGGGGGAAATAATGGCGCTGCGCCATAAGGAGCTTCCTATAGAGGCAGTGCAATTTCATCCAGAATCAATCATGACAACAGCTGGTATGGATATTCTAGCCAACTTTGTTGAGTTATATAAAAAAGGGGCTGCTTCCTGATAGTGTATATTTATATAAATGGAGAAATCATCCCTCACGAAAAGGCACAGATTTCTGTTTTCGATCATGGGTTTATGTACGGTGCTGGTCTGTTTGAAACTTTCCGCACATACAGAGGACATCCGTTCCTATTGGACAGTCATCTGGGCCGGCTTAATAAAGGGTTAAGGCAGCTGAATATAGACCGTTCCTTTTACAGAGAAGAAACAAATCAAATCATTCAGCGATTATTGAATGAAAATAAGCTGGAAAATGCATATATTCGCTTTAATGTTTCGGCCGGAATCGGTGGTATAGGACTTCAAACATCCTCTTATACCGAACCAAACGTTATAATGTATATGAAATCATTGCAAACCGGTGAATCACTTGGAGAGAAAAAAGCGGAATGGCTGAGGATACGGCGGAATACTCCTGAGGGTGATGAAAGACTGAAGTCCCATCATTATTTGAATAACCTTTTAGCTAAGAGAGAGATAGGTGAGGATGTTCAGATGGAGGGACTTTTTTTGACAAAAGAAGGTTACGTGGCTGAAGGGATAACATCTAATTTATTTTGGATAAGAAATGGGATTTTATATACTCCAAGTGTGGAAACAGGTATATTGAACGGAATTACTAGACGGTTTATCCTAGCGTTGGCAGCTCAATCAGGGTTAGAGGTGCGGGAAGGACTATATAAGCAGGAAAATTTATTGGAGGCAGATGAGGTATTTATCACAAATTCCATTCAGGAAATTGTCGCAATCAAAAGTATTGGGTCAGAATCGTACAAAGGAGTCAGTGGTCCCATTGTGCAGATGCTCTATACAAGATATAAAGATAATTGTTCATACTTATGGTCAATTGATGAGTTAGGAGGACATAGATAAGGATGCAGAATATAAAATGCGGGAAGTACAAACTGCCGTTTCAAGAAAGAACAATTGTGATGGGCATATTAAATGTTAATCCAGATTCCTTCTCAGATGGGGGCAAGTATAACGAGCGAGACAAAGCACTATTGCATGCTCAGGAAATGGTTGAAAACGGCGCGGATATTTTAGATATTGGCGGAGAATCAACAAGACCAGGGTATACAGAAATCTCTGCAGAAGAGGAAATAGAAAGGGTTGCTCCTATCATTGAGTTGATCTCGAATGAAGTAGACGTTCCTATTTCCATTGACACTTATAAGGCAAAGGTTGCAAGAGCAGCTATGGCATCCGGGGCTCATATTATTAATGATATTTGGGGAGCAAAACGAGAACCAGAAATTGCAGCTGTAGCTGTAGAGTATGATGCACCGATTGTGCTTATGCATAATCGCAATGACAAGGACTATCAATCATTTGTAGAAGATGTTATTGCTGATATGAACGAAAGTATTGATATCTCCGTAAAAGCGGGTGTGAAAAAAGACAAAATCATTCTTGATCCAGGTATTGGTTTTGCGAAGGATTTAACGTATAACCTTGAAATGATGCGTAATTTGGACAAGCTCGTAGCACTAGGTTACCCTGTGCTGCTTGGCACCTCTAAAAAGTCCATGATTGGAAAGATCTTAGACTTGCCAGTAGCGGAAAGACTAGAAGGCACTGGTGCAACTGTATGTTTTGGAATTCAGAAAGGCTGCCAAATTATCCGGGTGCATGATGTCAAGGAGATGACAAGAATGGCTCGTATGATGGATGCTTTAATGGGAAAGGGGCAGTACGGTGGATAAGATAGCATTAAACAAAATGGAGTTCTATGGGTATCATGGAGTTTTCAAAGAAGAAACAAAACTGGGGCAAAGATTTATTATTGACCTAGAAGTTGAGACAGATCTACAACAAGCAGGAACTACTGATAATCTGGAGTATTCCATTAATTATGGACAGCTTTATTTCGATGTGAAGGAAGTTGTAGAAGGTGACCCTGTTAAACTGATTGAGTCTGTTGCAGAGGCAATAGCACAAAAGTTGCTGGGTAGCTACGAGCGCATTTTTAGTGTGATGGTACGCGTGATTAAGCCGGACCCGCCAATTCCGGGTCATTATCAATCTGTTTCTGTTGAGATAACGAGGAAGCGCGGATGAATAACGCGGCGTTCTTATCATTAGGATCAAATATAGGCAATCGATTGCAGAATTTGGAGGAAGCCGTCCGAAAGCTGAACCAATACGAGGATATAAAAGTGGTAAGTGTTTCCTCCATTTATGAAACAGATCCTGTAGGTTATAGGGATCAGGAAATGTTCTTAAATATAGCTGTTGAAGTATGCACTTCATTATCGCCGTTTGCATTATTAGAAGTTTGCCAAAGTATTGAGCAAAAACTTGGAAGGAAAAGGATAATTAAATGGGGCCCAAGGACAATAGACCTTGACATTTTATTGTATAATCACGAAAATATAGAATCAGAGAAGCTAATTGTTCCACATCCAAGAATAGAGGAAAGGGCTTTTGTTCTAATTCCATTAATAGAGATAGCTCCTTTCGTGAAGATACCGAATAAATCCACACGTTTACAAGAAAGTCTAGAGCTTTTGCAGGATAAAGAAGGAGTAAGAGTATGGAGACATCAGAAAAATGGGGAAGACGTATTCGAGCTTTTCGAAAACTAAAAGGATATACACAAGAGAATCTTGCTAAAGAACTGCTTGTGTCTGTATCTATATTAGGAGAAATAGAAAGAGGTAACCGAGTTCCCTCTGATGAGATAATTGATTCAATCGTTAAAGTGTTAAAGATAAGCAGAGAAGAGCTAGATCCGAATATTAATAGCTGAAAACAAAGGGAGGTAAAAATTTGTTTAAGATAGGCAATGTTGAGATGAATAACCGTGTTGTTTTAGCGCCAATGGCAGGAATATCTAACTCGGCATTTCGCTTAACAGTAAAGGAATTCGGCGCAGGTTTAGTTTGTGCAGAAATGATCAGCGATAAAGGGATTGTCTCAAAAAATCAAAAAACAATGAACATGTTATATATAGATGAAAGAGAAAATCCTCTAAGCTTGCAGATTTTCGGCGGAGAAAAGGAAACGTTGGTTGAGGCTGCTCGATTTGTTGATAAGAATACTAATGCTGATATTATTGATATCAACATGGGTTGCCCTGTTCCTAAAATTACGAAATGCGATGCAGGAGCTAAATGGCTGCTTGATCCCAACAAAATATATGATATGGTATCAGCTGTAGTTGAAGCGGTAGATAAGCCAGTTACAGTAAAGATGCGCATGGGTTGGGATGAAGAGCATATATATGCTGTGCGCAATGCCCAGGCAGTGGAGCGTGCTGGTGGTTCAGCAGTAGCACTGCATGGACGGACACGTGTGCAATTGTATGAGGGCCAAGCGAATTGGGATATTATCCGT
This sequence comes from Niallia laureatilytica, assembly GCF_046613985.1. NCBI lineage: Bacteria > Bacillati > Bacillota > Bacilli > Caryophanales > Bacillaceae > Niallia > Niallia laureatilytica. The sequence goes on from NZ_JBKKHP010000017.1 coordinate 53,557, forward strand.
GAGGTTAAGCAATCCATCAACATCCCGCTGATTGGGAATGGAGATGTTAATACGCCCCAAGATGCAAAAAGAATGCTTGATGAAACTGGTTGTGATGCAGTAATGATCGGCAGAGCTGCTTTAGGAAACCCATGGATGATCTATCGTACTGTAAACTATCTTGAAACAGGGAAGCTTGCAGGTGAACCATCTGTACGTGAAAAGATAGATGTTTGTATCCTTCATTTAGATCGTTTAATAAATTTAAAAGATGAATATATCGCCGTTAGAGAAATGAGAAAGCATGCAGCCTGGTACTTAAAGGGTATTCGAGGAAATGCGAAAGCACGCAATGGAGTGAATGAATGTGAAACTCGCGAGCAGCTCGTTTCGTTATTAAATGGTTTAGTATTGGAAGAAGAAGCGAAAGAAAGGGAAATTCAAGTAGGATAATACCTTATTTCTTATTTCATACACGACCAAAAGGCTGCCGGTGAAAAAAACTGGCGGTTTTTTTTCTTTTTTAGTGTCTGTAGTTGTAACATTGTGTAGAATAATAAAGTATGTAATTAAAGTCACGACTACCTTAAAAGGTGTCATACATAAATAAAGATGGTGGAGTTGATTTAAGCATGAGTCATGAAGAATTGAATTTAAATGACCAATTACAAGTTAGACGAAACAAAATGACTGATCTTCGTGATCAAGGTATAGATCCTTTCGGCAAAAGATTTGAACGTACCCATTTATCGGAGGAGTTAAAAAGCCAATTTGATTCTCTTTCTAAGGAAGAACTTGAAGAGAAGGGGATTATTGTTTCTCTTGCAGGACGAGTAATGACTAAAAGAGGAAAAGGTAAAGCAGGTTTTGCTCATATTCAAGATCTTGCAGGACAAATCCAGCTTTATGTTAGAAAAGATGCTGTTGGAGAGGACCAATACGCAATTTTTAACACAGTAGATCTAGGGGATATTGTCGGAGTGGAAGGAACTCTATTTAAAACGAATGTTGGAGAGCTGTCTATAAAGGTTAAGGATTTCACTTTGCTTACAAAAGCATTGCGCCCGCTTCCTGATAAGTTCCATGGATTAAAAGATATTGAACAGCGCTACCGTCAGCGTTATCTTGATTTAATTTCTAGTGAAGAAAGCAAGCATACATTTATTCTTCGCAGTAAAATTATTCAGGCTATGCGCAGATACTTAGACGACCATGGTTATTTAGAAGTAGAAACACCGATGATGCATTCGATTGCAGGTGGTGCATCTGCACGTCCGTTTATTACACATCATAATGCTTTAGATATGCCGTTATACATGCGTATTGCGATTGAACTACATCTGAAAAGATTAATTGTCGGCGGTATGGAGAAGGTTTATGAAATAGGCCGTGTATTTAGGAACGAAGGGGTTTCTACTAGACATAATCCTGAATTTACAATGATTGAACTTTATGAAGCGTATGCTGATTACCGTGATATCATGAGTCTGACAGAAAATTTAGTTGCACATATTGCTCAAGAAATTCATGGTACGACAACAATACCATACGGAGAATATGAAGTAGATCTTAAACCAGAATGGACAAGACTTCATATGGTTGATGCAATTAAACAATATACAGGTGTTGATTTCTGGCCTGAGATGTCAGTAGAGGAAGCAAGAAAACTAGCTAAAGAAAACAATATTGAAATCAATGAGCACATGACTTATGGACATATAGTTAATGAGTTCTTTGAGCAAAGAGTAGAAGAGAAGCTGATTCAACCAACATTTATTTTCGGGCACCCGCTTGAAATCTCACCATTAGCGAAGAAAAATGATGAGGATCCGCGATTCACTGATCGTTTCGAATTGTTTATCGTAGGTAGAGAGCATGCGAATGCATTTACAGAGTTAAATGATCCAATTGATCAAAGAGAAAGATTTGAAGCACAGCTGAAAGAAAGAGAGCAAGGAAATGATGAAGCTCATCTAATGGATGACGACTTTGTAGAGGCGCTTGAATATGGTATGCCTCCAACAGGTGGACTAGGTATCGGTATCGACAGACTAGTTATGCTATTGACAAATGCACCATCTATCAGAGATGTACTATTATTCCCATTAATGAGACACCGCTCATAATTAAAAAAGACCTGGAATG
>NZ_JBKKHP010000018.1:0-51959 GCF_046613985.1 Niallia laureatilytica
AGGAGTATAGTTTAAAGGTAGAACAGAGGTCTCCAAAACCTCCGGTGTGGGTTCAATTCCTACTACTCCTGCCAATAATAATATTATGGCAGGTGCTTAACAGTTCGAATGAACCAGTTTAGCCATATCTTAAATCTTTTTTACAACCTATTATGCGGGTGTAGTTTAATGGTAAAACCTCAGCCTTCCAAGCTGATGTCGTGAGTTCGATTCTCATCACCCGCTCCAATATGGGCCTATAGCTCAGCTGGTTAGAGCGCACGCCTGATAAGCGTGAGGTCGATGGTTCGAGTCCATTTAGGCCCACCATATAATACATACTTTTTTGTTCCGCAGTAGCTCAGTGGTAGAGCAATCGGCTGTTAACCGATCGGTCGTAGGTTCGAGTCCTACCTGCGGAGCCATTTTTTTATCTATTTAAAATACTGAATATTCAAACATATTAATGTGTACCTATAGTTGTTTTGATAGAACTACGGATTTTTAAGTCAATATAAGTGTTTAAATCCATTAATCGTTATTTGTTAGACTTATGTCTAGTTAGCTAAACCGAAAATATTCCTTTAATAATATAATAGAGAGGTTTAGTGAGCATTAATCGATGAAAAGATTAATGCTCCTTTTATTGTGGAATTAACTGAAGCATCTAGTAGAAGAAATGTGAAAAAGGTTAACTTTGTGTAAGGACATTAATCAGTGCAGGCAGGCATCTAATTACTAGATGTTTTTTTATTTTAAATAAGTAGTTGATGTTAACAAGGCTGTCTAGATCATACATCTATTTTGCCAATGATACCTTCATTTCTGATGGAAATGCTCAAGTAAAAAAAGGTTCCACAACTTCAAAAAGATGGTTACTATATGAAGTGGTGTTTGTGGACACACAAAAAACATACGAATAGCTTAAGTTATTAATAAACAGTCGTATGAAATAAAGGAGTAGAACATGAGAAAACGCGGTATTACCGTTAAATTATTTGCTGTAACAGCTTTATTCTTTTTGGTGTTTTACGCCATGATTATGATATTTCAATTGTCATTATTTGATCGTTTCTATCAGCATCATAAAACGAAAGAAGCAGCAAATCGCATACATCAATTAGCAGAAGGTTATGAGGAAAACTCCTGGAGCGAAGCGGAACTGACAAAACAGACTTTATCTTACATGAGGAAGTCCAAAAGTCCGTTGACGATTGTGGACGAAGAAGGTTTTCAGTTAGTTCAGGATCCGTTTAATATTATGCTGGAAACAGGAGATGGAAATGTAGTAGAAGTATCGCTGTCCTTACTAGTCTCGTCTTACGGACAACAGTTACAAGCATTGAATATCAAAGAGGGAGATACATTGATTGTTCGAGGAGAACCAGATGCTAAGGTTCCTACGGTCATTTATCCATCTGTTATTACAAAGAATTCGTCAAGTGCAGGGGAAGATCCAATCGAGAATGAAGTGGCTATTGAAGGAAAGGTAAAAAGCATTTCGCTGCCTAAGGGTGGAATGATTAATAGAGGACTAGGAATACTCTATGATGCGTTGTTGGAATGGTTCCCGCTTGAGGAGGAACAGTTAAAGCAGCTTACTGAAGGGGAAAGTCTGCAGTTGGATTGGGTGGAATCATGGAGTGGAAAACATAATTTAGTACTAATTGAGCCAATTAAGAAAGATGGAGAAATGCAATTTATGTTCTCTGTCACATCTATTCAGGAAATTAAAGATACCAATGAAGCACTTCGAATATTTTATATATATATCGGCATTATTGGCTTTATTCTCATCATTTTGTTGTCGCTATTCTATTCCCGTCTTGTCAGCAGACCATTGATTAAATTGAATGAAATGGCAAAAAAAATGGTGCATCTAGACTTCTCATCGGCGAAGCCGATTAAGCAGAAGGATGAGCTTGGGAGCCTTTCGAACAATATGCTTGTTATGGCACAGAATTTAGATGTTGCATTAAATGACTTGAAACAAGCTAATGGAAAGCTAAAACGTGATATGGAAAGACGTGTGCAGATGGAAAAGGAGCAGCGCGAGTTCTTCGAGCATGCGTCCCATGAACTGAAGACGCCGCTCAGCATTGTCAAAAGCTTCGCTGAGGGGCTGCAGGATGGTGTTAGTCCGGATAAGCATGACCACTATGTAGAAGTGATCATTGAGGAGTCAGAAAAGATGGAAGTGCTTATTAAAGATATGCTCGATTTGGCTAAGTTGGAGAACGGTGCGATTAAACTAAGAAAAACATCTTTTTTGCTTAGTGAAATGATTGAGGTATTGGCCTCTAAATTATTCTGTATTGCACAAGAGAAAAATGTTGTCATTGAAATCATGCCGAAGAATGAACAGCATATTTTGGCGGATTATGAGTGGATGGAACGAGTAATGCAAAATCTTCTTATTAATGCGGTTCGGCACAGTGAGCCTAATTCTGTTATTGTGATTCGAATTGAATTGGATCAGGAAAATGGCGGTTGTGTGTTCAAAATTGAGAATAAAGGCCAGCAAATACCAAGTGAGCATCTGGATAATATTTGGAAAAGGTTCTATAGGACTGAATCTTCGCGAAGCCGAATGACAGGTGGTACAGGCTTAGGGTTGGCGATTGTCCAGCAAATACTTAACTTGCATGGATTTCATTATGGTGCGGAAAACATGCCAGACGGTGTACGTTTCTATGTTCATTTCAAATAATGGTAATAATTTCCTATTAGGACACATGAAAGACATATAACCTTGTTAATATCTATAAATTGGAAGGAAGATTCACGATGGGGAAGAAAGTATTGCTTGTCGAGGATGAAGTGAGAATTCGAGAAGTTGTAGCTGATTACTTCAAAAAGGACGGTTGGGAAGTGTATGAAACGGATAATGGCAGCAGTGCGATAGATTGGTTTGATGCCATTTATCCGGATTTAGTCATTCTCGATATCATGATGCCGCAAATGGATGGATTTGCTGTCACCAAGCAGGTACGAATGAGTTCTGGTGTACCGATTATTCTGCTGACAGCGAAATCCAGTGACGATGATAAAATTCATGGCTTTGAACTTGGGGCCGATGATTATGTTACGAAGCCATTCAGCCCAAAAGTATTAGTAGCACGTGCTAATTCTTTAATGAAACGGGCAAACGAACATTACTTGCCGACTGGTCATATGCTAAGCTTCGGTGAAGCAATCGTTAATACGAAGTCCCATCAGCTTCAGCTCGGGGGCCAACAGGTCGAATTGACGCCAAAAGAATATGAATTATTGGTGTTCTTGCTTCAGCATAAAAATAATGTCCTTTCACGGGAAACAATTTTGAATCACGTATGGGGATTTGACTTCGATGGTGATAGTCGAGTTGTGGATACACATATAAAAAAGCTAAGAGCTAAATTAAGCTTTGAATCACATCATATCCGGACTGTTATTGGAACCGGCTATAAATTTGAATAAAAGAAAGGAGAGAGAAGATGAATAAGCTTAAACAGCTGTATATGCACACTGGCGTCCGGTTTGCTTTACATACTTGTTTTTATTTGGCTATCCTCGTTACCTTGTTTTTGATGTACGGCTTCCATACGGCCAATACTGGCAACTATATTTATAATGATTTCTAAATGGAGAAGATAATAAAATGAAACTTTTAACTCGTATTGCACAGCATGCGGAAAGAAAACCGGAGCATATTGCATATCGTACAGAGGATCAGGTGCTGACCTATGGGATGCTTTGGGACAAATCGAGGAGACTAGCAAGCTTATTACATGCCATTCAGCTCGAGCGGCAGACGCCAATTGTTGTGTATGGCCATATGGCAACTGATATGCCGGTAGCGTTCCTTTCCTGTGTGCAGGCTGGATACCCTTATATACCGGTAGATACATCCATTCCAATGGAACGGGTGCGTCTTATCGTCGAAAAATCTGGTGCTGGATTAGTAATTAATACAACAGATAGCAAGCTGGATTTTGATAGTGTTGCAGTTTTACATATGCTAAACCTGGAATTGGAACAAGAAGAGCTTATTGGCGATGAGTACTGGGTCCATCTTGAAGAAGTTTTTTACACCATTTATACTTCCGGCAGTACAGGAAATCCGAAAGGTGTTCAAATAACTGCAGCAAATCTGCAATCTTTTACCGATTGGATGACAGGTGACTTTCCATTAGATGAAGGAAAAGTATTCTTGAATCAGGCGCCTTTTTCATTCGATTTGTCTGTGATGGACTTTTATCCAGCGTTACAGAGCGGAGGCTCCATTCATGCGCTAGAGAAAGATGTAAGCAATAAGCCGAAGCTTTTGTTTGAGAACTTGAGCCGCTCTGCCTTGCAAGTGTGGACATCGACACCATCCTTCGTGCAAATGTGTTTTCCAAATCCAGATTTTAATGACAAGATGCTTCCAGAGCTTGAAGTATTTCTTTTCTGTGGAGAAGTACTGCCGCTAGCTGTGGCCAAGGAGCTGAAAGCACGTTTCCCAAAAGCAAGGATTTTTAATACCTATGGGCCAACAGAAGCAACAGTGGCTGTGACGTCTATCGAGATTACAGAAGAATTGCTTGCGAAAGAGAAGGCTCTGCCAGTTGGCTACCCAAAATCTGATATGCGTATTTTCGTTGTGGATGAATTGGATAATCCGTTGCCAGAAGGGGAAAAAGGGGAGCTAATTCTTGCTGGGCCAAGTGTGTCAAAAGGCTATCTAGGTGAGCCGCTACTGACAGAAAATGCATTCGGCATGATTAACGGAATGAATGCCTATCGTACCGGAGATGCCGGCATTATTCAAGACGGGTTGGTGTACTGCCAAGGCAGAATGGATTTTCAGATCAAGCTTCATGGCTACCGGATGGAGCTGGAAGAGATTGAGTTCCACCTTAATCAGTCTGATTTTATTAAGGCTGCGATTATTATTCCTTATGCACCAAACGAAGAAATTGAATACTTGATTGCGGCAGTTGTGCCGGCGGACCATGATTTTGATAAGGAATACAAACTGACAGCTGCAATCCGCAAAGATCTTGCTCTGCGCTTGCCAGCATATATGATTCCGCGTAAGTTCTCGTATCATACTTCTATTCCAATGACGATAAATGGAAAAGCAGACCGCAAGAAAATGAAGGAAGAGGTATTCGCATGACCCCGTATAGCTCGTTCCTTTTCTTTATTATTCTAGGTATCTTGCTTCTGCCGACAATGATACTCGGCATAATGGGCAAGCGCCTGCGTTATTATAATGTTTTTGTCTCAATTGTTGTATTGGCTATTATATTTTCAGGAGGGAACGCGGGCTTTTTCTCATTAGTAGTCTTCACCATCCTTCAAGTTATATTGGTCAAAGGCTATATTTCGTATCGACAGACAAAGAATAGCAGCCTCGTATTCTATGTAATAAGTTTTTTATCCATCCTGCCTTTAATTTTATCCAAGATTTTACCGATTTTGGCAGTGGATAATTGGGCTAGTTTTCTAGGTATCTCTTATCTGACATTCCGAGCTGTCCAAATTATTATTGAAACAAGAGATGGTTTGATTAAGCAGCAGCTCTCGATTTTTAAGCTTGTTAATTTTATGCTGTTTTACCCGACAATTTCCTCGGGTCCTATTGACCGCTTCCGCAGATTCCAGAAGGATGAAGAAAAGCACTGGAAACCGGAGGAGTACAAAGAGCTGCTATATAAAGGGATCAACAAAATCTTCCTTGGGTTTTTGTATAAATTTATAATCGGCTATTGCATTAATACGTACTTCATTATGAATCTAGATTATATAGCAGATGGTAAGTTTTCATATCACCTGTTGTACATGTACAGCTATAGCTTGTACCTATTCTTCGACTTTGCCGGCTATACGGCATTTGCAGTCGGAGTCAGTTATATAATGGGTATCCGGTCACCGGAGAACTTTAATAAACCATTTATCAGCCGCAACATCAAGGATTTCTGGAACCGATGGCATATGTCACTGTCGTTCTGGTTCCGTGATTATGTGTTCATGCGCTTTGTCTTCCTCATAAGGAAGAAAAAATGGATACAAAACAAAATGCTCGTTTCGAATTTAGGTTATATCCTGCTGTTCCTGCTGATGGGAGCATGGCATGGATTAGAAATTCAGTACATCATTTATGGAGCATATCATGCCATGATGATGACCGGATTTAATTTCTTCGAGACTTGGAATAAAAAACATAAACGCTGGCCAACAGGAAAAGCAATGACAATGGTGTCTATCATCATCACTTTCCATGTCGTTTGCTTCGGTTTTTATCTGTTTTCCGGCAAACCATTTCAATAAAAGGGGATATATAAATGAATTTTAAAGAAGAAGTACTACAAGTTATTGCAGAAGTTTGTCAAGATGATGTTGTGAAAGAAGAGCTTGATTTGGATTTATTCGATTCAGGACTAATTGATTCTTTTGGAACAGTAGAATTACTAGTTAAATTCCAGGATCAGCTTGATATTAATGTACCAATTACGGAGTTCGACCGAGATACATGGAATACACCAAATGCTATCGTTGACCGTCTGAATGAGTTGAAATAATGAAGAAAAAGTATTTGTTTGGACCAATCATTCTTGCATTGGTCCTGTTTGTCGGGGTTGTATTCGTACCCGTATCATGGCTGGCTAAGTTAGTTCCTGCTGATCGCTTGGAGGAATCGGCTATCAGTCTGGAGCCAAATATGTTCCAAGGAACCTATTTACAAAGTGAAATGCTCAAACATTCAAAGTATGTTCCGATTTATGGTTCTTCAGAATTATCGCGCTGGGATCCATTCCATCCATCAAATTATTTTGAAACGAACGCAGCTCCCTTCACACCTTATTTAGTAGGAAAAGGCGGAATGACCTCTATTATTCACGACTTAAACTTTGCCACCCATGCCGCTCGATTGAAGAACAAGCAAATGGTCATCATCGTATCACCGCAATGGTTTGTAAAGCATGGTACAGACGAGCAGCATTTTGCACCAAACTATTCCTCTCTGCAAGCATACGAGCTTCCTTTCAATAAGGAAGTGGACGAGCAGGTGAAACGAAAATTGATGCAACGCCTGATGACGTATAATGCAGTCAAGAATGATACCATCCTTTATCAGCTTTATGACGCTTATCTGAATGATAAAAAGATTAAGTTTAATATTTTATCAGTTCCTGCAAAGACCTATCTTTCCGTACTGAAGAAAAAGGATTTGTACTTCACACTTCTGAATGATTCAACCACTAATAGGCATCAATCAGCTGAAGTCAAGGACAAAACATGGGAAGAATTGCAAACACAAGCTGATTCTTATGGAGAAGAACGAACACAGCAGTCCGAATTTTATATTGATGACAAAGTATATAATCATAAGAAGCACTCCATCAAGGAAATGAAAGGAAAAAATAAAGGCCGTTCCTATGCAGAATCACCAGAATACGATGATTTCCAGCTGATGCTTGATATACTCAAGCAATCTCGCGCCGAACCGCTTTTTGTCATTATCCCGGTTAATGGCGCTTACTATGATTACACAGGCTTTCCCGAAAAAGGCCGGCAAGACTATTACACTCGTATAAAGACACAAATAAATGATAGCGGATTTACTTACGCCGATTACTCTGACTATGAATACGAGCCTTATTTTATGCGTGACACAATTCATATCGGCTGGAAAGGCTGGGTATATTTAGATGAGGATATGCAGAAATTCCTTGAATAGCAGGAAGGGACGATTCACCTAATGGTGGGTCGTTTTTTTGCTATGAACAGTCTCGATTTTGCTAATAAGTAAAATTTACTACCAATAAATATTAAAAAATATCATAAGAAAATTATCCACAGAATTATCACTTTACTCAACAAAAACATCCCATTATTGATATTCCATTATATTCTTAAAGCTGCCAAGTGGTAGATTTTTTATTTATTGTTAATAAAATGGCGGCATATCTTATTAAATGAAGATAAACTTTCTTGTGTCGCAAACATGGCAGCATTCCTGTAATAAGTGAAAATGCGATTTGAATGAAAAAAGACCTCTTGATAAGATAAATATGTCCAAAGCTGGCGCGCTAAAAGAACAAAACATCTACTCGGAGGTCTCACTATGAATTATAACCAAAATCATAAAATAGCTCAAATTACACCTAAGACTTTAGTAATTGGAATTGATATCGCGAAACATCATCATGTAGCTAGAGCACAGGATGATCGTGGAATGGAGCTAGGTTCCACTTGCTTTTTTGATAATACACAAGAAGGATTTAAGACATTTATTAATTAGATAGTCAAATAAAAGAGTCATGCGGAATATAGTCTGTCATTACTGGGATGGAGCCTACAGGCCATTATTGTTTTCCCTGGTATACCATGTGCTACTTCATCGTTAACAGAAATACATGTATACCCAGGAAAACCATACATATATTGGGCCCTGAAATGGCCCTGTGCCCTTGGAGTAATTTTCCTGCCATGTCATCAAGCTCTTTTGTCGTAATACCAGGAACGGTACTTTTAATTAATTCCTCTCTAATTAGACTAACAATTTTTCCAATTTATTTTAAACCCTTTAATATCTTGTTCATTTTTAACAATCATCTAATGTCTCCTAGTTTGGTTATCTCGAATATTTATTGTGCTTATATGATAATAAGCGGTAAATAGATACCACCTTACTCTTGTGTCGCTATGAGGATATGGCGTAATTGAGGCAGGTTTATGACATAAGCAAGTATCATTACAGATAACAATATTATCTGTAATGATACTTGCTTTTAATTAATTCAAAATCATTACAGATTTAATTGTTATAATATGACCTAAATAGGGTTGACATAATTTACTTTGTGTTTAAAATGTAACTTGCTTATTCAGTGTGTGCGACAGCCTTGACTTCAATCAATTGCTCTGGGAATGCCAGGTAAGTCACGCCGATGAGGCTGCCAGCTGGTCTGTGTTGTTCTAGATATTCCTTGAACAGACTGATGACAGGCTCGGAGTGCTCTTGCGGATTTGTTAGAAAGATTTCCACATAAGCGAGGTTGGACTTCGTGACACCAAATTCCTCCAATACTCGATCGAGGTTCTCAAATGTTTGTCGCGTCTGAGCTTCAATATTCTCCTTGCCAATGAACATACCATCCTTATCGTGGGAAAATTGACCAGAAATATAGATAGTACTGTTGACGCTGTATCCTTGTGTAATGCCGTGATCCCATAGGTCGTGATTGTAGGTTTTAATATTAGTCATTTTTTCTCTCCTTTATTTCAAAGTAAGGTAAGTATAAAATGAAAACAAAGAAAAAAATAGTACGCACTATTTAGATAGCTACTACCAGAAAGGATAGTGTCAAATATGAGTATGGCTGATTTTAAAGAAAAGGGAAATATCCAAGAGACACCTTTCGGATATACATTGTCTGTTGTTGGAGGGAAATGGAAAATGTTAATTCTGTATCTCCTTTCGGAAAATCAACCCGTTCGCTTTAATGAGATGAAAAGAAGATTAGGTACTATCACCTTTAAAACATTGAGTTCACAACTGAAAGATTTGGAAGCAGATGGGATGGTTAGACGAAAAGAATATCCTCAAATCCCTCCTAAAGTGGAATACAGTCTTACACATAAAGGAGAAACGCTATTACCTGTTTTAGAACAGTTATGTGAATGGGGAGAAAAAAACCGTGATAATTAACTTCTTTTGTATAGTTAATGGGAACCCATTTGGAAACAGAGTGAGACTAATTGAGTATCTTACATTTTAGAACAGAAAACAGTTACCTAATTGGGTAGCTGTTTTCTGTTCTAAAAGTCGTACCAGCAACCCTGTAGTCGAGACAATCTTCTTCGAATTATTATGCCCTCATCCCAGTGCAACATAAAACACCCTAACATATAAGGTGTTAAAAGTTGTATTCCTTATTATGAAGCCTCTTCTGGTGGTACGATTTCGAATTCACCTTCTGCATACTCTTGCTCTGCATAATGGCCTCCCCATTGGCAGAGCTCCTGCAAGATAGGTTTAAGAGATTCTCCAAGTTCAGTGGATGAATATTCAACCTTCGGCGGTACTTGATTATACATCTTTCTGCTCACGAGTCCACTGGCTTCAAGCTCTCTAAGTGTTTGAATCAGCATTTTCTGAGTTATATTTGGGACAATGCGCTTTAATTCACTTGTTCTCTTTGGTCCATTCATTAAAAAGTATAATACAAGACCTTTCCACTTTCCGCCAATAACTTCCTTTGTCACTTCAAAACCACAACTAAATTTTTTCATGTCTAAACCTCTCCATTCCACATTAATTACTTTTTAGTTACTATATCACAAAAAAGTGGGTACTTCCGATAATGTGCTTACTGAAGGATACTATATCTTGTAAGTTGTTCTTCAAGTACTTAAAGGTATTAGACTTAAAATAAAATTCTTAAGGAGTGTTAAGTATGGGTAAATTTGAGGGTAAAATAGCGCTTGTAACGGGCGGAACAAGTGGGATTGGTCTTGCTACTGCACAAAAGTTTGTAGACGAAGGTGCATATGTTTATATAACAGGACGCAGACAAAACGAACTTGATAAAGCTGTTAACCAAATTGGCAAGAACGTAACCGGTGTTCAAGGGGATATTTCTAAGCTTGAAGACTTAGACAAACTATATGACATTATAAAGCAGGAAAAAGGTAAGTTGGACATTCTTTTTGCTAATGCAGGCACCGGCAACTTCCTTCCATTAGGCGAAATTACGGAAGAGCAGGTTGATAGAACGTTCGACATTAACGTTAAAGGAACCATCTTTACTGTTCAAAAAGCATTATCGCTTTTCCCGAACAAAAAAGGTTCTATTATTGTAACGGGCTCTACTGCTGGATCAATTGGAAACCCAGCGTTTAGTGTATATGGAGCATCTAAAGCAGCATTAAGAGCATTAGTTCGCAACTGGATTCTTGACCTAAAAGGTACTGAAATCCGTGTAAATGTGGTTAGTCCAGGAGGTATTCTTACACCTGCATACGATGAGCTTTTTGGTGATGCACTTGAAGAAGTAATGGAAAATAGTAGAAATACTGTTCCAGCTGGAAAAGTTGGGACACCAGAAGAAGTAGCAAACGCTGTATCTTTCCTTGCTTCAGAAGACGAAAGCAGTTACTTGACGGGTGTTGAATTGTTCGTAGATGGTGGGCTAGCACAGGTTTAATTTAACGTCGCAGAAATTACAAATAGTCCCGGAAAAAGGTTAATGGGGCTTTACTTAAAGAAGTCAAATAAAAAAGTCGTTTTCCTCTAAGGACTGGGAATTCGACTTTTTTACGTTTGAATTTGCTTAACGTTGTAAATCCGCATTTTTCTGACGATCCCCTAAATGGTGTAAAAAGGATAAGTTTTTTAAGAAATGTACTTAAGCTATCGGGGGTATTAATGCTCTATTAACTATAGCGCTAACGGGGCAGCATTCCTGTAATAAATGAAAACTTGTCTATGGAAAAACATGGAAGGGTAGCTAAATAATCAATGTAAAAAGGAGGTTAGAATGTTCTAATCTCCTTTTCTATTAACCATTTTTTCTGCTATTAGTTTAAAATCTTTTTCGCTTATTTCTATATGACCATATCGAAAGGAATAACCCCAGTATTTTGTATTTTTAATAAATGACAGTTTTGAAATTAGTGGTTTAATGGGTGTTTCAATGCTAGGAATAAAATCAATATTTCTTCGGAAAGGTACAAAATCATTTCCCATATTCACCTGAAAAACATCTTCATCAATAATTTTTCCTATAGCAGTAAATTTTTGATGAGGAGCACTTTCTTTATAATTAACCTTGGGAGAGTAATAAATTATCCAATCACCAGTGCTCATCTTTCTTAAAGGCGCTTGTTTGCCATGACAAAGCTGAGCGAATCCACCTTGGACTGCATTTAAAACATGATCACGAGAAGCAACACCAATCCAGTACCTTTTTTCATGATGCATTAGAGTTAGCATCCACAATTATCAGATGGATTAACATTTAGAGGAGCATCTGAGACAGGAAAATTCATTTCTTTCCACGCAGCTATCCCACCAGACAACTCTTTTACTTTGTAACCACGCTCTAACAAAAATACTGCTACTTTAGCTGCTGTATTACACCAGACATCCCAACAGTAAACAATAATTTCTTTATTTTTAGGAATTTCATGTATTCGCTCTTGCAACTCTTGTTGAGGAATAATATTAGCATTTTTTATTGTTAGACTTCTTACATGTTCAGGACCGTTTCTTACATCAATTAAGAAGTATCTTTCTGGATCGACTTGTGCCGATCTTAAATAATCCATAGGACTAACAGTTGCTTCCAGACGTGCTTTAAAATAATCGAGTGCATTCATAAATAAATTCCTCCAGTTTTATAGTTGGTTCCAAATTTTCACAAGAAATTCCTTAAGCAATTGTTTTTCTTGATTGTTTAAAGGGGTGAGTACTTCTAATTCCGTTTCCATTAGAAATTCCCAACGTGAATCTAAAACTTGAGTCCCTTTTGATGTGATTAAAAGACTATAGGATCTTCTATCATTAGGATTTCTAGTTCTCTCTACAAATCCTAAAGTTTCTAGGTGATCGATATGGCTAACCATAGTCGTCCGATCAATTTGTAGATTTTCGGAAATATCCTTTTGTGAAGAATAAGGGTTTCCGCTAATAAATAAAAGGACTCCATATTGTCTAGCATTAATTTTATAAGGGGTCAGTCCTTCAGCAAATTTAGTTTCCATTTGTTGAAGAACTTTTCCTAGTAAAAAGCCATAAGATTGATTCCATTTTTCCAAGTGTAATATTCACCTCCTGGATTAATCAGTTTTACTAATAATCAGCATAACTGATTAATTGTTAAAATTCAAGTACTTACGTTCGTATATAAAATAAATAGTCAGTTAAAGTTTTCCTTTTATCAAATAAATTTTTTAAGATAAGGTATTTTAACTAGGGGGGACGACTTCTGATTCTCTTTTTTATGTCAATAAATGACGAAAAAATATAAATTTGTTAACGATTTCACTAAGACAAAACCAGCCAATAGTTTGTCAACATCTTTTAATAAAAACTAAAAATCTATAATGGTATACTAAAAATATGCATGCCAAATAACCTTCCTGTATCCTTAGTTTGGAAGGTTTTTCATAGTCTTGATTGGTTTGGTTACTATGCAATATCTTGGAAAGTGGTTCTGTTCTTTAATAGGGCAAATATCCAGTGTAAAAGTTTATTTGCACACGCAATTACAGCTACTTTAAAAAGTTTACCTTCACTACGTTTCTTATCGTAAAATTCTCTTAATCTCTTGTTTCTAGGGATTATTTCATCAGTAGTTTTCTTTTTACGTGAGTCTCGTATTCCAGATCTCACGGCCATGTACTAACTTATGGGAACAATAATGAGATCTTTTTTCACGTATTATATTCTATATATTTAGTATTTAAACCAAAAAGGTGTACATTTTAGTACATCTTTTTGGAGAGAAAATAGATGAGTTTACAGGATATAATATGTAAATTTAAGTATGTTGAACTGATTATTTCATCCATTTTAATAACTTTAAAAACCACTGATATTTACAGTGGTTTTTTATTTATGTCTTAACTGACTTCAAAAATGTGCTATTAACTAGAACATTATATAGAGTAGTGCTCAGACAATTTAATTAAAAACTCATATTATATTCGTATACAAAATACTTCCGAAAGGAGTAGATAGATGAGTTTATTAAATTTAATCACTAATAGTGGATTTGAAACAGGAAATTTAAATGGTTGGGTTTTCCCTGAAAATTCCACTGTTACAAATCAGTATTCTCATTCGGGAACATATTCTGCTTTGCTTGAACAGGGAATTGAACCGGCCTATATTGGAAAATTTGTCCCTGCCGGAACGGGGGAGAATTTAGAACTTATTGTATCTTTAGCTAAGGATAGTAATTTACAGGCTCCTGCAGTGTTAATTCAAGTTTTCTTTTTTGGACAAAATTTTGAGCTTATAGGAACTGGTTTATCGACCTATCTTCCAGCTAACAGGCTACCAAATGCACAAACTAGCGATTGGCAAGAAGTATATTTAACAACTAGTACAGCACCTGCGGGTACTACTCAAGCATATTTGCTTATAAACTAAATACCGTTAGCAGTTGCTTCTAATATTTTAATTGATGATGTAGCGCTGCTAACTGCCACTGGAATAATAGGACCAACGGGTCCAGCGGGACCAACAGGAGCAACAGCACTTAATGATACTTTAAAAGAATTGCAGAATTCTAACCTAACAATTGCAAAATCAATTAATAACGAAAATAAAGAAAACAAACAATAAATACTTATTTTTGTTACTGGTATTGTTGTATTGGCACTAATAACTCTAAGTATCATCATCAGCCGAATGATTGTTCGTCCTATTAAAGAGGTTAAAGGCTTACTTATGGAAGCTGAAAATGGTGATTTTAGTGTTAAAGGTAATTATGCATCTAAGGATGAAATTGGCGATCTCAAAAGGAACTGCATCCTCGCTTGTTCCTATTGCGTTCAGCTTTTCTGGACTGCTTGTGGAGATTGTCTTTAATCCTCCGAGTATGTCCCCGTTTCCAAGAACAAAAAGTCCTATGATAGGAATTAACGTACATATGGCAATGAGACCAATGCCGATTAGACTGTCAGATACAGCGATTGCCTTCATTCCTCCAAATACTGCAAACAATGCTCCAATGATTCCTATAACCCAAACCATAGTCCATACTGACTGAGTGTAGGATAAACCAGTTAAGTTAGGAAGATCAAACAGTTTTAACACTCCGAGTGCTCCAGAATAAAGGGTTGAGGGAATTGTTACCAAAACATAGCCAAGCATAAACAGTACTACCACCATTTTGCGCACATCTTCATCAAAACGGTCTCTCAAAAACTGTGATAATGTAGTAAAAGCAACTCCTAAATAACGCGGCAACAGGATGAGTGCCATGATAATGATGGCCATAACAGAGGTGACTTCCCAAGCCATACTGGTCATGTTTCCTCCGTATGCTTGTCCGTTAAGTCCTACCATTTGTTCGGCTGACAAGTTATTTAAGATGAGAGCGCTTGCAATAAATCCACCAGACATTCCTCTGCCTGCAAGAAAGTAACCCTCAGTTGTGTCATTAATACCTCTTGATTTCCGATATGTATAAACTCCGATAATTGCAATAAAAAAACACTCGATAATAAAGTGAACCAAATGCTGCTGTTTCCTTCCATTCCATCAATTCCTTTCATCCAAATCCTAAGTAGGTTAACTACTCGCTTAGTTCTGCAAGCAAAGAGAAGATACTCAACATAGTAAGGTGAAAGGCGAAAGATGTTACCAGATCTATATTCAACGTTAGCGATAGCCCTTTATATATACTTGTATTAATAAAGGCTATTCTTTATTTGATATTAAAGTTTAAAGACAAAGGTTTCTTTGCATTTATGTAATAGCACTGTATTTTGGTTCCTTAGTTAAATAAACTGTTTTAATGACCACCTGTAGGGTGGTTATTTCTTTTTAGAAGTGAGCAATCTCATGGTAGGTATTGACAGAATCATTTATATTAGATATATTGTGTATACACGATAATCACAATTTAATGAGGAGGGATGTATAGAGTGCTTGCATTGGACATTCGAAACGTAAATAAGAGTTACCAAAACTTTCAACTTAAAAACGTATCATTCCAACTGGAGAAAGGCTATATTATGGGTTTTATCGGTGCTAACGGCGCAGGGAAGACCACGATGATAAAATCAATTTTGAATATGACCCACATGGATAGCGGGGAAATTCACATATTGGGGAAAAATATGGTTGAGTACGAACTTGAGTTGAAGCAGGAAATTGGATATGCCATGGGCGGCGTAGACTTTTATACCCGAAGCAAAGTAAAGGCCTTGACTGATGTAATTAAGAGGTTCTATGCCAATTGGGATAATGAAACGTACAGCAATTACCTTCGGAAATTCAAGTTGGATGAAAACAAAAGGATTGCCGAACTATCGATGGGAATGAAGGTGAAATACAGTATTGCCATTGCCTTATCCCATGGGGCAAAACTTCTTATTCTTGACGAACCGACCAGCGGGCTTGACCCGGTTGCAAGGGACGAATTGTTGGATATCTTCCAAGGACTCGTCGCTGACGGAGAAATTAGTATTTTGTTCTCGACCCATATTACTACAGATTTAGAGAAATGCGCTGATTTTATAACCTTCATTGAAAATGGGCAAATCGTCCGCAGTGGTGAGAAGGAAGAGTTTAAAGAGTCTTATCTTATTCTAAATGGTGCCACAACTCAACTGCACCAAGTGAAGGACAGATTGATCTCCTATAAGATAAATTCATTTGGATTTACGGGTTTGATTCTTGCAAAAGACTACGATTTCTCATGGAACATGAAGGCAGTAACACCGAGCCTTGAGGAGATTATGGTTTATTTTGCGAAGAAGGAGGTTGTGTATGTATAATCTGGTGATGAAAGATGTTAGATTGGCTGTCCCACCCTTTTTTTTCCTGTTTCCTTTCTTGTTTGGTGCTTTAATGCTCATTCCGGGTTGGATTTACTTTATTGTCCTGCTATATTTCTGCTGGATTACGATTCCGAATGTGTTCAACCAATTTAAAGCGCAAAACGATTTGATGTTTACGTCCGTGTTACCCGTTGCCAAAAAAGATATGGTAAAGGCAAGGATAATCGTTATCGTCGGCTTAGAGCTGTTGCATATTGTGACTGCGGCGATTTTCGGTTCCGTTTCCCTGATTTTATATCCAAATGTAACCTATTATTTCTTCCCACCAAATATGGGTTTCTGGGGCTTAAACCTTATCATGCTTGCAATTTTTAACATCATCTTTATCCCGATGTTTTATAAGACGGCTTATAGATTTGGCTTTGCGCTGTGCGCAGCTGTTACGGCCGCCATGCTTTTCGCCGGAATCTCGCAATGGCTTGGCATTCAAAATCCTATATTGAATGGTATTTTCTATGGAACCGATGCACAAGAAATGACGCTTCAAACATTCATTTTAATTGCTGGAATTTTGGTCTTTGCGTTGCTCTCCTTCATCGCCTATCGGCTTGCGGTCAAACGATTCCTTCGAGTGGAAATTTAATGAACATCGCAATCTCGAACGCATCTGACAAACCAATTTATCAGCAGCTTTATGAGCAAATTAGCTCCCAGATTCTAAAAGGAGAGTTGGAAAACGGCTATTGTCTCCCACCGATCCGACAAGCAGCTAAGGAGCTTACCATCAGTGTGATTACCGTTAAAAAGGCTTGGGAAGAACTAGAAAGATGCGGGTTGATCCATACCATAAAGGGAAAGGGTTGTTTTGTCGCCGAACTATCCAATGATATAAAAATGCAAATTCGTAATGAAATGATTCTTAATCAAATGGTTCTCGATACCTCCTACTACAAATCCTTCGGCCTTACCTTGGATGAGGTGTTGGAGATGATAAAGAAGGTATATTAGGGAAGAGGGGGGAGCTGTAGCAACAGCTCCCCCCGTTTTTTGTGATATGCACAATGCAGTGAACCTACCATAAGTAGAATAAGCGAGTGTGATATATATTTAAAGAATGACGGAGATTAAACGATAAGTTTTATAACAGGGATCTTCAACTATATTTTTTTTGAAGTAGACACGAATAAAAGACTAATTAAAAGATTAGATAGGAGAGGTGATTAATTGGAACTCTTTGATATATAAATACTTTCTTTAAAGGCATAAATTAGGCAGGATACCTTAAATGGCAAAGAGAATAACTCCATTTTACCGAATAAAAGAAAATTGAGTATTTTTCTTTTGAAAATAGCATAGAAGTAATTGTTTAGAGTTATAAGAGGTTAAAGAAAAGCAATACAAGAACATTTCTAAGTTTAGGAGAAATTATTTCATTACAAGCTTTATAGGGATTAGTTGATGGAATCTTAAAAGAATACCCAGAGATGGTTGATAATCTGTCGGTTATACTGGTGCAACAAGTAATTTCGGTTATTTTTAATGAAAGGTGAATTATCAGTAGAAATCCACAAACATGGTTATTGAACACTATTTTTACACCTTATAAAGAACTTGCTAGTAGGTTAATTAAAATGAAGATGAGAGCGGTGATACCATGAAAGCAATTATCATAGGCGCAGGCATAGGAGGACTTAGCACAGCTATTGCTCTTCGGAAAATAGGGATTGACGTGAACGTTTTTGAAAGCAAGGATGAAGTACGTTTCTCAGGTGCAGGTCTTGCAATTAGCGCGAATGCTGTCCGGGCATTGCAGGAGTTAGGTGTAGGTGACCAGGTTGTTCGGGAAGGGAAGGTATTGGAGGAACTTCGTATCCTAACACCCACTGGGAAAGTCCTGCAACGGAAGGAGACAGCGTTAATAAGCCCCAAGTATGGAATTGACAATGTGGCGATTGAGCGTGGAAAGCTCCTGGAATTGCTAATGAGAGCTTTAGGTCAAGAGCAACTTGTCCATACTGGAAAGAATTGTAGGCGTTTTGAACAAAATGCTTTTGGGGTGACAGTAGAGTTTGAAGACGGTTCATCGGAGGAAGGAGATTTGCTAATCGCTGCGGACGGCATTCACTCCACCATTCGTGAGACACTGCTACCTAATGCAAAACCACGGTATGCAGGATATACCTGTTGGAGGGCGGTTGTCCAGACAGGTCCAAATTTGAAGGAATATGACTCGAAATTATTTACAGAAACTTGGGGTCGTAAGGGGCGCTTCGGCTTGGTTCCTTTGCCGGACAACCGAATCTATTGGTTTGCATGTGTTAATGCCAAAGTAGATGAACCTCAATTTAAAACTTTTACTGTGCAGAATTTACTCAAGATTTTTGAAGGCTACCACGAGCCAATCCCTGGCATACTGGCGCAATCGTCTGTTCACCAATTTCTCCACCATGATATTTATGATTTGCCACCAATCGAGCGCTTTGCATTTGGAAACATTGTTCTGCTCGGTGACTCGGCTCATGCCATGACGCCCAATATGGGGCAAGGGGCCGGACAGTCTATTGAAGATGCAGTTATTCTCGCAGGACACTTAAAACGGAGTGCTACAATTAAAGAGGCATTGAAAAGATATGAAGACGAACGAATTGGGCGGACCAGTCTAATTACAAAAATGTCAAACCGAATTGGAAGGGTTGCACAGTTGAATAACCGCGTTTCAGTATCTCTTCGAGATTCACTATTTCCTCATATACCAGCCAAGGTTATGGAGAAACAGTTGAAATATCTGTATGATGTGAAGTTCGAAGGGTTGCTGTAAATAACTTGAATTTAAATTAGCTGTAAACGGGACTGCAGGGCTCATGAAGAACAAGTCTAATCTAAATTCCCTAAAGAGCTTTATGATGATGGTTATATGATATCCATTGGAACAAGTTGCTGAAGCTCACCGCTACATGGAAAAGGGGCACGAAAAGGGTATGTCATTATAACTTTGGCGTTAGATTGAGGAATTGTGTTAATGGGGTCAGGAAACACATATAACTTCTCTTCTTAAACTAACAGGGACGTTAGTTTAACTAGAATTATAATAGACCGGATAATTTTGATCTAATTTTTTCCTCCTAATACGAAAGGAATAACTACGCCTAATCAACCCAATCATTAATTAGGATAAAAAGTCAGCCCATAAAATATTAGTACGAATTAAAA
This sequence comes from Niallia laureatilytica, assembly GCF_046613985.1. NCBI lineage: Bacteria > Bacillati > Bacillota > Bacilli > Caryophanales > Bacillaceae > Niallia > Niallia laureatilytica. The sequence continues at coordinate 19,681 of NZ_JBKKHP010000018.1, forward strand.
AAACAATTATGATTAAAAAATTCCTTTCTTTTTTAGTACGAGTTTGCAGTGGAAATTTACCTAATCATTGATAGTAATAGACACAGAACAAGCATTAAAGCTAAAATAATGAAACGTAGAAAAATAATGATGGGAAAAGAGATGTAAGGTTGGTGTAATATGAAAGTTTATACAGTACAACGGTTAGAAACATATTACCGAATGAGGGAACAAGGATATTTAATCGGTGATGAGAAGTTCGTTTGGGAAGACTTTAAGAAACCTTACCAATGGATGATGAAGCAAATGGAAAAGAAGATTGAAGGATACAACGGAAAGGACTACCCTATTTGGGTTTGGAAGAGAAAAGTTAATAGAAATGAACATGCTTTGCTTAGTAAAGGGATAAAAGGAGTAATACTTACTTTAGAAATACCTGAAGATAAAATTTTATGGTCTGACTTTGATCATTGGCATTTTGTACTTAATAATGGTCCAATTACAGAGTCAGAGGACGAATGGGAAAGATATTTAGAGGATGAGGAGAGTTATCCTACTGAAGATTCGTGGGAAAAGATTTTTGACTTTAATCTATTGAGAAGTCTCGATAATGACTGGAATGGTAAATTCAATGAAGACTGGATTCAAGGTGTTACACCAAAGATTACTATGAGTATGGTCAAAAAAGTAACAAGATTTATTGCTAAAGGTAGTAAACATTATTAATCCCTTTCTTATTAAAAGTCTTTCTCTCTGTGGATAAAGGTAAAATGCAAATATTTTGGAACAAACTTGGCAGCATTTCTGTATTAAAGGAAAATTTGTAAAATAATATATTTAGGCTATAGTTGAATTAGAGGAAAATCCTATATGTCCAAAATAAATCCGACACGCCCCTATAGATTATATTTAATATTATTATCGCCTTGTGCCAGATAAAAAAGTAAAAGTATATTCGTATTTCAAGAAGCTTAATTGCTACCAGATAAATTTAGCAACAAAACGACCAAAAAGGTAAAAAATTACTTACATAATAATAGTATGTAGTTTAATTAACAGACAAGAGCAGAAGTATAAACAAGAAATATAAAATCTGTAAGTCTGCGTTAAATTCTTATTACCGCTTAATAATTTTGGTTGAAAAAGAGTCTAATCCCTTGGTATATAAAGGATTAGACTCTTTTTTATTATATCCAATTTTATTCTAAGAAGGATTAACGTTTATTTTAGAGGATAACGCTCATTTCTACGTGAAACTGCGTATTTAAGAGAATCATCCCACAAAGCTATTTATTGATTTAAACTAACTGATAATCTCCATTCGTTTGTTTGAAAAATAAACCTTCATTTTTGTAGAACTGATAATTCTATGTATCTCTATATTAATTTAAGTTGCGAACTATGTACAGGAGACAAAGGGTAACAGGGAATTTAGTTTAACAAGGTAACTTAGATGTAATTTTAACTTGTTGAGTTTTTTACGATAGGAGGTTCATCTTTCTTAAAAAATAGATAATTTCAGTTCGTGAAAATGGGGTAGCATCAAACGTAAAAAAGTATTTTTAATAGGTTAAACATGTAGCCAACAGGATTAATGTATACCTTTCTTGAATAAATTAAAATAGGTGAAAAAAGGGGGATATATATTAATATGAACGTTTACAGCAATGGTGTTATCAAACAAATGGAATTGGCTGTTAACTCTATAATTAAGTTAATAGACACTATAAGTGAGGAAGAACTGAATATAAGGCCGACTGCTGGTAAATGGTCAATTGGTGAGCTACTTTCACACATATCTGTTTTATGCAAAGCAGATTTTTTAATCGGTGCTGGTGCTTCAGAAGAGGAATTAGACCATTTCTATGTAGATTCTGAACCAGAAGCTACTAAATTAGCAATAAAGGAAGCCCTTATTAACAATTTTAATTATTTAAAGGAAGGCGTAACATCATTACGGGAAGAGGAGTTGTTACGTGAAACCACTTCTTTTTATGGAGTAAAACATTCTAGATACGAATGGCTGTTGGATACACAGGCTCATCTATTTCATCACCGTGCACAGTTACACTCATTAATCGTTCATGTATTGAAGCGTGAGCCGAACGTCCAATTATTTGAGTAAGGAACGATTGCTATCGGGTGTTATAATTTGAGATACTTGCGGAAATTCTCTCAATAAGGATAAACAAATAGTCCTAAGGGGAGCATTAAACAGAGCAGTGTTAACACTTTTTTTGGCTTTAATTTACAGTATTCATGGAATAAATTGTCCAAATGTCGCATTCTGGGCAGTTTAGTGAAAGAATAATTAATAAACTCTTGCCCTACCAATATGGAAGGGCAAGAGTTTGTTAATTCTTTTTAGCAATTTCGTTCCTATTAGGTGCAAGTGGTGGTTGTTCTAACCATTTATTTTTCACCATAAGATCAAACCAATTTTTGGTAACTAAAAGATTTTGTAGAATAGTCTTCTCATAAGTGGCTACAAGATCTGTTCTCATGGCTGAAGCCAAGCCAGCGCCATGATAATTTTGGGCAGCTTGAAATAAAAAACCCATATGGAAAAGCATTAACTTATCTGAAAATGGTGAGTCAGTAGAGGTGGTAACTTCTGTTTCCAATGATTTTGGAACGGGTAAATTATCCGCTTGAAGTATTTTTGCTAATGCTTTTATTTGGCCATCTGCTGTCTTTTCTGACTCAGTTAGAAATTTTCTTACTTCTTTAGATTCTGCTACCTGTGAGAATGCAATGGAAAGAGTTTTAGCCATTATACTTTTCTTAAGGTTCAAGGAAAGACTTACAATTTCTGTAGCGGCAAGCATTCTACCTTTTCCCAAAAAACCATCACTAAAATCTTTACTGCTAATAAAAGTTGGGTGTTCGTACGAATAGTATAGTGGATCCCTTTGAAATAAACCTTTCTCAAGCAATAACTCAATTGTTTTATGATACATTTTATTTCCTGCAGTACTACATGAATCGTAAAAAGTTCTCAAATCTTTTCTGACTGAAATACATAGTGCTGTGTTATGCCCTAAAGTTCCATGTATAGTCATGATGTGTAAATAATTTAGGCAAAATGCATCTGAAAACAATTTCTGTTTTCCAAGATATAAGTCAGTTTCATTAAATCCAATGGGAACAGGAAATCCTTCTTTAACGAAGAAATTACCAATTTCGTTTTTTTGTTGGCCAAATGTCTTAATAGCGATATTAAATAGTTCCTTTATTGCTTTATCTTCTATAATGGAAAACATATACTTATTAATAATATTTGTGGCTGTTCCATTTATATACTCTGCCCATAAGGAACCTATTTCAGAAGAAGTAAGGGCTGGTTTTTCCATAAAAATTCACCTCCATCATAATATTTCCAAATGTATTCAGAATATGCTCTGTACTAAAGCCCAAAAAATTAAAGATTCCTATGTGGAAAATTGGAGGGATGGCTGCTAGGCAATAGTCTTTTTTAGAAATGCAGCCAGCTTATTTGTGCTTCAAGCGGTAAGGTAATCAAGTATTTTAGGGGACACTTTTTCTTATGTGATAACCAGGCAAGCATTTCGCATATATAAGACGTAAGTTAGTGTTCAATAAAAAATCTTAAAAAACTGGTAAAAACCGATGCTATATCCTAAGGATTTTACCAGTTCCAGCTTTTACTTGAAGATAATATGATTGTGGTTCCTAAATGCCTTTACTTAATAAAGTCAGCCATTAATTCCTTGACTATATCTTCGCATGTCTTTACATCCTTAATGAGATCAATAGCGGTATTTACTGAAACAATCCCCGCATCCATTTTCCCTTCTAGCATTCCAGTGCGAATGCCACCGTCTTCACTTATTTTTTTATTCACTAGATCAGAAGGTAACCCATTTTTGTACAAATTCTCGTATTCTTGAGCTGCTTCATTAGGTATGGAACGTTGGTTGGCAGAAACTGAAAGAAGGTCAGTACCTTTTGAATGAATAATTTGTTGCTTTGTTGTATCTGAAGCAGGGCATTCATTGGAAACAATAAATCGAGTACCCACATAAACGCCTACAGCTCCAAGAGCAAAAGCTGCTCTCACACCACGGATATCATTAATTCCACCTGTAGCAATTACGGGTATATCAACTGAATCTACAATAGTTGGAACAATGGAAAATGTTCCAATTGCTTGTTGCGGAATAACACCACCTTCATCATAACCTGTAGCTATAATGATATCAGCGCCTGCTTCTTCGGCAATTCTTGCAGCTTCAGTTGTAGGAGTTAATTCACGATGGATTATTACACCTCCTTGATTCTTGATCTCTTTAAATACTTGACGATTTACATTTCCAACTGTTACAAAATATTTAACACCCTCATCAAAAGCTACATGGAGAGTAGTTCGAACATAAAATCCGTTATCGTCCATTCCTTCTTCAGGTAGGATAATATTTACCGCAAATGGTTTATCCGTTAGTGATTTAATTTTTCGTATTTCATTACGGATTCTTTCCTCCTTGTTAATTTGTCTAGCTCCATCTTTCTTTGGTCCAGCGTTGGGACCTAATACTCCCATTCCTCCTGCATTCGAAACAGCAGCAACCATGTTTGCGTTTGTAATCCAGTTCATGGCAGCTTGCACGATAGGATATTTTATACCGAGTATCTTACATACTCTATTGTTATTCATCATTATCACTCTACTTCCTTTATAAAAATATTTGATCTGTATCAGAGTATAAACTCTATAGTAAGAATAGAGTCAATAATTATTTGTTGAATATGCAAAAAATCATATGAAAAGGATATGGGGAATGACGAGAGTGAAAGGAAACAAATTATTGACTTTCTAAATGGTTGTATTTATATTACAAAAAAGAACAAAATGAAAAGTAGCTATAGAATTAAGTTGATTTGCTTCTAAAGAGGATAGAAAGGGAATTTTAAAATGAACGAACATTTTTCAATCGGGGAAACTGCGAAGCTGAACAATATTTCTATTCAAACATTGCGGTACTATGATAGGCTAGGAATTTTTAAACCGGATTATACTGATCCGAGTAATGGATATAGATACTATCATATTAGTCAATTCTTTTATCTTGATATTATAAAATATTTAAAAAGCATACAAACTCCATTAGAAGAAATTAAACAGATTATCCTAAATACACCGCAAGATATGCGAAACTTTCTACAACAGCAAGAGACTGTAATTGAAAATGAGTTTAAAAAATTGCAAGATGCAAAATGCATATTAGAGAAGAAAAAACGTCAACTAAACGAACAGTTAGAAATTTGCGGGAAAGAAAGAGGAAAAGTCTATTACCGTACGATAAAAGAAGAACGGGTTTTAATTATGCCTACAGTTTCACTCACTCCTTATAATGGTCGTCCAGGTCTTTATGTTAGAAAGTTGGCTAACGTATTAGAAGAGAAGGGATGTATCATAGATAATCAGTATGGATATATCTTTCCTTTGAAATCATATAAAGATACTCCCATTAACTATGAGTTTATTTATACATCAGTATCAGAAGAAAGTCTAAATATAGAAGCACCAATGACCCTAGATACAATTACCTCAGGAGATTATGTTTGTATTGCATTTGATAGAACAGAGAATAATAATGAGTACAATCATTATTATCAAATGCTCTATCATTATATTGAATCTAATAATATTCAAACCGAGGGGAAGGTTTATGAAGTTTCTCTTCCTACAAATTATAGTTCATTAAAAGAAGAGGCATTTCTTATTGAATTGAGAGTAAAAAGAATACATCAGTAAAAAAGGTCCTACTGTATGGTAGGAGCTTTTTTTATTTTTTTGGTGGATGTAATAGAAGGGAAGAGGTGAGATTGCTATACATAACGTATGCTGTATTGGGATACATAAAAAACAGTTGACCCTATTCCTACTATAGGGTTTATGATTTGGTTCGTAGAGCGCTACTAAAAATAGAAAAGACATTTAGGAGGTACTATTTTGAATATACTAGAGAATAATAAAGAAATTGTTAGAAAATTTATTACTGAGGCTTTACCAACTAACGATGTAGATTACGTTCGTCAAGTTGTATCAAAGGTTGCTGTTACCCATAGAGCTGGCTTTGCCGCACTTTATGAAGCTACAGGTGATGCAATTCCGAAAAAAGGAAACTTCTTAGAGTGGATGACAGAAGGTTGGGCTGTACTGCACGGTGCATTGAGTGAGCAAAAGGTGGAAATGAACTCCATTGTTGCAGAAGGAAATAAAGTCATTGCACAATTTCATTATTATGTAACTCATAAAGATACATTCGTTGGAATGCCTGCTACTTATAAAAGAATAGAGTGGGATGAGGTGGGTATCTTTGAATTTAATGAAGCTGGACAAATAACTGATATGTGGTATATGTGTGAAGAAATCAAATTGGCAATGGAAATAGGCTTTAAGCTAGAAAAATAATAGTTGTCCATAAATATTAGTAACTGTTATTGCTAATCTATTATGTACAAAATGTGTTTGTAGTAAAATTTTATTTTCTGCCAAAAAACCTGCTAAGCAACTCTTAGCAGGTTTTTTGGCAGTGTTACTTTGTTTTTCTATTGTTAAAAACTGTAATATTGGCTTTAGTATTGCAGATTATGTTGTGCTTACTATCTTTAGCTCTAGTGAATATGAATTTCTACCAATCGGTCCCTTGATGTAAAATGAGATAAAGTGAATAATCTGTCTGGGAGTGAAAAAGGAATGCTTATTGAACAATTGGAAAATAAAATAGAATTTACTTCTTCTGAAATACAAATAGCGAATTATATTCTTGAACACGCCTTAGAATCGGTTGAATTAACTGCTGAAGAACTTGGTAAGAGATCGTATACCAGCAAGGCCACTGTTCTTCGGTTTTGTAAAAAGTTAGGAATTTCTAGCTATAATGAATTCCGTCGAAAACTAGAACTTGAAATAGTTGAAAAGGAAAGACTAATTCAAATTCTAGAAAAGGAACCTTTTAATAAAAACAGTTCGGTTAAGGAGATAGTAAATATTGTTCCTTCTGTGTATGACAAATCAATTACTAACACTAAAATGATGTTAAATTATAACTCATTAAATAGAGTTATCAATCAATTAAAAAAAGCAGATAAAATAGATATTTATGGTCAGGGAATAACGTATAGTTGCGCAACAGCTGCTATGTTTAAGTTTCTTTCTATCGGTATTGAGTGTTCAGCACAAACAGGTATTAATGAACATTACATAATGGCTACTAAAAAACATAAAAATAGGGTGGCGATAATTGTATCTTTTACAGGCGGGAATCCTGCCATGATTAAAACTGCAAAATATCTTAAGGGAGTAGGAACCTATATTATTGGAATCGGTGGTGCTGAGTCCGATAACTTGAAAAAGGAATGTAATGAATATATAGAGATAAATTCAAAACAGCTTATCATGAGTATGGAGGTGCTGACACCATTCATTTCCATTACTTACATCTTTGATCTTTTGTTCTCTGCACTTTTAATCTCTGATTTTGACAACAATTTAGAATATGCCTTAGACGTTATTGATTATGAAAAGAGAAAAGAAAAAGATAACTTTTAAAAGTCATTTGATTTAGTCAAATGACTTTTTATTATGGACCAGGAGTGTCAAAGGAGATGTTTTAAATAGAGCTTTTTATGAACTATGGGACCGATATCCATTAAATCTAATGTATTCTGAATTATTTTTCGATATTATCTAACTAATATAAAAGCGCTTTTATAAAGATCTTTCCCAAACTGGTTAACGGGGGTTATTAACAATGAATGATAAGCAACTAGCAGAGGAGATTCTCAGATTTAGCGGTGGTGAAAGTAATATTAAAGGAGTTACTCATTGCGTTACTCGTTTACGTTTATCGGTAAATGACACAAACGTAATTAAAGTGAATGATATACAAATATTGCCTGGTGTGTTGGGTGTCAACATAGTCGGAAATCAACTTCGAGTAATCCTTGGAGGAAAAGTTTATGCAATATATGATGCTTTTCTTCCGCTTGTAAACGCATCAAGTTCTAATGGTGAAGGCAAGGGGGGCAATAAAGAAAGTCTAATTAGTCGGTTTTTAGATACACTTTCTGGTATTTTCACACCTATTATTCCCGCAATTATTGGAGCAGGCTTACTTAAAGGAATAATGATATTTTTAATGTTCTATAATATTGTATCTACTGAAAGTGATATCTATAAATTTTTAAATATTTTTTCAGATTCAGCATTCTATTTTATCCCACTATTATTGGCCTTCAGCACAGCAACAAGATTCAAGTGTAATCCTTATGTTGCTGTCGCGATTGCAGGTATTTTAGTTCATCCTAGCTTAATAACTATGATGAATGAATCTAGTTCACTGAAGTTTATTGGAATTCCTATTACTAATGCAAGTTATGCAAGTAGTGTACTGCCAATAATTTTAGGTGTTTGGCTTATGTCTTATGTAGAAAGATGGTTAACAAATGTTATTCCTAAAATTTTAAAAACAATATTAGTTCCTTTATTGACTGTGCTTATTGTTGCACCAATTATTTTAGCTGTATTAGGTCCGATTGGAACAATAGTTGGAAATTCAATAGGTCAAGGATTTATTGATTTTTACTTAAACTTTGGCATACTTGCTGGGGCTGTATTAGGTGCTGTTTATCCATTCCTTGTTATCTTAGGTATGCATGTCGGGTTTACACCAGTTATGGTTCAATCACTATCAAAGTTTGGTGTGGATTATATGATGGCACTTTTTGTTGCAGCTAATTCTGCTCAAGCAGGAGCAACTTTTGCCGTATACACAAAAACCAAAAATAAAGGATTCAAGGCTTTAGCAGGTACTGCTGCTTTAAATGCATTTATAGGAATTACAGAACCAGCATTATTTGGCGTGACGACCAAGCTGAAGAGACCTTTAATTGCTGTATCAATAGGTGGTGCTTTAGGAGGAGCAATTGCTGGTGCCTTTCATGTTCAAGCATCTGGTATGGGAACAGGTCCTATTGCAGGTATTCCGTTATTTTTAGGTCCAACCTTTATCTATTTTGTAATAAGTAGTCTTGTCTCCTTGGTAGTGGCCTTTATTCTTACATTAGTAATTGGTTTTGATGATATCCCTGAAGAAAATACAACTACAAATACTAAAAAGAGTGAAAATCATAAACGTGCTGTAACAGAAACCGAAGAGAAGCAGAAGATTTTTAGTCCATTATCAGGAAGCGTCATACCACTTGATCAAGTAAATGATAAAGTCTTTTCACAAAAGATGATGGGGGATGGTATTGCGATTCGTCCAAATATCGGAAAAGCAGTTGCACCTTTTGATGGGGTTGTTGAAATGGTGTTTGATACTAAACATGCGATTGGCTTAAAAAGTAATAATGGTTGTGAACTGCTAATACATGTCGGCTTAGATACTGTTGAATTAAAAGGTGAATTCTTTATATCACATGTAACTAATGGTCAAGAGGTTAAAGCCGGTGATTTACTGTTGGAGTTTGATATAGAGCAAATCCAAAAAACTGGCTATGATACTACAACACCAGTGATTATTACAAATAGTAGCGCCTTTGAGTTTGTAACAGGTTCAAACAAAACAGAATCAAATTCAGGTGATGTACTTTTTGAGGTAGTTGCTGCACACTGAAATGTTTATTTACCTTATTGAACAAACATTTACAACTTAGACAAAAAGAAAGAGGGTAAAAAGAAATGGCAAAAGAATTAAAAGCAGGATTCCCTAAGGATTTTCTCTGGGGAGGAGCTTTAGCAGCTAGTCAATGTGAAGGAGCATCATTAGAAGATGGGAAAAAGTGGACAACAGGTGACGCAATGCCGTATGGGGTATTTGGTGATGTTGTCATCCCTCCCCCTGAAAATTATTTAAAAAAGGAAGCTATCGATTTCTATCATCGTTATAAAGAAGATATAACGTTATTTGGCGAAATGGGTTTTAAGATTTTAAGAATCTCGATTTCGTGGGCAAGGATTTTTCCTAATGGCGATGAAACAGAACCAAATGAGAAGGGTTTAAAATTCTACGATGATCTTATTGATGAACTCCATAAACATGGAATAGAAGTTATGGTTACACTCGTCCACTTTGAAATACCGCTGTATTTAGCAACTGAATATGGCGGTTGGACCAATCGGAAGATGATTGATTTTTATCAGCACTTTGTAGAAACAGTTTATATTCGTTTCAAAGATAAGGTAAAGTATTGGCTTACTTTTAATGAAATAAACGTAATCTTAGATGCACCTTTTAACGGGGGAGGAATTCAAGGAAAGCCAGAAGAAATTGATAAATCTATTCTTTATCAAGCTATTCATCACCAGTTTGTAGCAAGTGCTTTAGCTACAAAAATTGGTCATGAAATTAATCCGGAATTTAAAATTGGTTGTATGGTTGCTAACAGTCCATACTATCCTTTAACACCGAATCCAGATGATATCCAAGAAGCATTAAATCGTGACCGGGAAACATTATTCTTTGCTGATGTACATGCCCGTGGACAATATCCTGGATATATGAAACGTTATTTTAAGGAAAATAACATCCACATTGAAGTAACTAAAGAAGATGAAGAATTAATGAAGCAGCATACTGTCGACTATATTTCTTTCAGTTACTACATGAGTTACTGTGCGACTGCTGATCCAGAATTAAATATTCAGGAACTTGGAAATGTGAAAAGTACGGTGAAAAATCCATACCTTAAAGCAAGCGACTGGGGATGGCAGATTGATCCGAAAGGCCTAAGATATGCGTTAAATCAATTCTACGATCGCTATCAGCTACCATTATTTATTGTCGAAAATGGTTTAGGTGCAGTTGATGAACTAGTTCCTGATGAGAAAGGAAGTTACACAGTAATTGACGATTACCGTATAAATTACTTGAAGGAGCATCTTCAGCAAGTATCTGAAGCAATTAAAGATGGTGTTGAGCTACTAGGATATACAAGCTGGGGGCCAATAGATATTGTAAGTAATACTGTTTCTGAAATGAAGAAACGATATGGTTTTATTTATGTAGATAAACACAATGATTGCAGCGGGACGCTTGAACGTTACAAGAAGAAAAGTTTTGATTGGTATAAAAATGTAATTGAGTCTAATGGTGAGTCTTTATTTGAAGGTTTAGAAAGGGTGGATAAAAAATGAGTAAAAAAACAATAAGAATTTTATTACCACAATGGCAAGGTGGTAATGACCCGAGATATGCTTTTGGAGCTGAATTATTAGCACATATTGCACCTAAAAGTAAAACAAGCGAGACTTTTGAAGTGGCAGTAGACAAAGACTTCGGAAAAAAATTAGAAGTTGAAAATGGCGTTATTGGAGAGCAAGTATTATTTAAGCAAATGGAAGATACAGCAAGAATTCTAGACGAACAGCAACCTGATAGAGTTATTATTTTCGGAGGTGATTGTTCAATAGATCAAGTTCCTTTTGATTATCTAAATGGAAAATATACAGGGAAGCTGGGGGTATTATGGTTGGATGCGCATCCCGACGTTTCAACACCAAATGATTGGCCAAATGTTCATGCAATGGTATTAGGCAATTTGCTTGGAAAAGGAGCACCACGATTTGCATCGAAAGTAAAAAATCCAATCTCAACAACCCACGTAATGTATGCGGGATTAATAGAGAAGAATCTGGGTGATAAAGAAGAAAAAACAGTAAAAGAGTTGAATTTACAATTTGCTGGTCCAGATGAGTTAAGGGACAGCAGTCAGCTAATTATTGATTGGATCGAAAAGAATCAAATTGAATATTTAGCTGTGCACTTCGATTTAGATGTTTTATCACCGACAGATTTCCGTTCTATTTTACCTGCTGAACCATATTTAGAAAATTTTGAGCCTGCAATCGGCGAGATGACGCTTGCACAAGTAGTTCGAATTTTAAAAGATGTTTCAACAAAAGCAGAAATTGTAGGTCTTGGAATTGCTGAACACTTGCCTTGGGATGCTATTAACCTTAGAAAGGCACTATCTGAAATATCTATCTTTAATGACTAAGCAACGGAAAAATCGACTAAGAAATTTAGTCGATTTTTTCGAAAGAAATTTTGATAGCCAGAAGAGGAGCACTATGAAAAAGAATCTTTCTATAAGAATTAGTATGATGCTAGTTGGTAATTTAATGGTTGGATTTGCTATTGCATTATTTCGCATTACTAACCTTGGTACTGATCCATTTACAACGATGAATTTAGGATTAAGTAGTTTTACTAAACTTTCATTTGGTTTTTATACATTACTAGTAAATCTTATTTTAGTTTTGTTCGCCTTACTGTTTGTTAGAAATCAAATTGGTTTAGGGACTATTATCAATATGATTGGTAGTGGTTATATTGCTGATTTCTTTGTATATATGTATATTTACAGTTTTGATAGTAATTTATCGTTAGCCCTTAAATTGGTAATTTTGGTGTTAGCTGTTTTTGTAATAACTCTAGGATTCTCCATCTACTTAACTTCTGAATTAGGAGTTGCACCTTACGATACGATAGCTCTCATTATTATTAAGCTTAGTAATAACAAAATTCCCTTTGCTGCAGCAAGAGTAATGACAGATTTAACATGTGTCATTGTTGGATTTTCATTTGGAGCAGTTGTAGGGATTAGTACTGTAATTACAGCATTTTTCACAGGTCCGCTAGTACAATTCTTTAAAAAACGTGTATATACAATGTTAATTGAAAAAGAACAGAAACAAGAAGTTGTATAAGGAGGAATAAAGGATGAGTTTTTTTGGTGAATCAGCAAAATTAAAGTACATTGATCTTAGCCACTCTGTTGAAAATGGAACGGTAACATACCCGGGAGATCCTCCAGTATTAATTGAAAATTATCTTAGTAGGGATATGATCTCTAAGCAGAATGGAGGAGGACCAAACTCTGGTGCAGAAATCAATAAAATTACGTTGGTTAGTACTAGTGGGACATATTTAGATGCTCCTTATCATGTTTTCAAGGATGGGAAAAAGATTAAAGATTACCCATTAGAAAAGCTTGTCAACATCCCTTCCGTAGTAGTCACATTAGCAGACGATAGAAATTATTTTGATGTGAAGGATATTGAAGGTTTAGATTTAAAAGACAAAGCAGTTTTATTTTACAGTGGACACGACAAATTTTTTATGACACCCGAATATGGGGTGAATTCAGCATACTTAACAATTGATTTGGCTAGGGCACTAGTAGAAAATCAAGTAGTGTTTGTAGGTATTGATACCCCTCTTGTAGATGATATTTCTAATCTTTCTGACAATGGTACACCAGTACACTATATACTTCTAGGTGAAGAAATCCCTATATGTGAAGATATGACAAACTTACAAGCATTACCTAGTGATGGATTTATGATAACCGCAGTGCCTCCCGCTGTAGCCATAGAAAGTTTTCTTGCGAGGGTATTTGCAACAGTAATAGATAAATAAAGAAGATTAAGCTAGTTTTACGGAAAAAGACGCTACATTCAAATGTAGCGTCTTTAGTTATATCTCTATTCACTTTGTGTTCTTTTATTACCTTTATAGATGAAATAAAGGGCAATCACATTTATTCACAAAATATAATGGAGAAGGGATTGTGATATGGGAATATGAACATCGGTTAGAACGCTAAATACTGTGAAAGATTTGATTATCAGTGGTTATGTCTAAAGTGGACAAGTGGTAAAAGAAGATAACAGAAAGTGAAAAAACCTTTTACGAGAGAATAAAAAAGGAAGCCTTTCAAAAATATTTAGAACAAAGGGATTATTTCGTCCTACTGGAAAACACTATGTATTTTAAATTAGGGAGTGTAAGAGAGAAAACTTTGTTTCTAGAAGAGGATGAAATAGGGGTTTCTTTTAAATTGATTCGTCCTAATAATCGGTTAGGAAAAAGAAGATTTTCTGAGACTAAAAGAGGTATATTGCAACACGCTTCCTTCCAATTTTATTCTGATTCCAGTTATGCCAAAGGAAAAGAGAAATATAGAATCATATAAAAAAAGCGAACTTACAGAAATAAGTCCAGTTTATTCACCAGCATATCCAGATTCGGTTTTTATAGTGGGAGATCAAGGAATTATTGGTATAGCATACTGGGATGACAACAGTGAGCTTTTTATTTTTAAATATTTCAAATCAGCCAAATAACATTAATACTGTATATATTTGACAAATAAATACATAAATTACTAAAATTAAAGAAAAAGCCATAGAATTTTTGGGGAATATATGATAATATGTAAAATGTTGTTAAAACGCATCTTAGAAAAGGGGTTTTTTATTATGAAAAAAATAGTTTCATCACTTGTGGTTTGTGCTTGTCTTGGAGTTTCTGCAATTAGTGCATCTGCTGCTTCATCTACAAATATTAAAGAAGGTAGTGCAGTTAATTTAGATTCCTTCCTTGCAAGTTCTCCTGAGGGAACTATTAAACTATCTAGCTCATCCACAAAAGGTGTTTTCTCTATTGCAAAAGCTTCTAATGTACAAGAAGCCGGTGGAGGAACATTCTGGGTTGAATGGGGAGGGGATCGTCATTGGTCGAATTATAATCATCCAACAAAAACTCATAGATCCAGTGCCTCAAATAAAAAATTTACTGAACGTAGTGCTTGGGAAAGCAAAGAAGATTTAGCTTCGGTTTGGATTAAATCTACTTTGACTGGTAACAAGGCAAACTGGGCAACAAAATAATCACTAACTTTTAACATAGTGTAGAAATAACTACACTATGTTAATTTATTTAAAGGAGTATATTTTGTGAAAAAATTGCTTTATGTGTTATTGACTTTAGTTTTCATTTTAGTAAATATATTCGGATATTCTTTAATGAGTAACAAGCAATTGACTAGTGTACTATATCCAAAGTATCAAATAGTTCATTTTGATTATAGTAAAGCTACGTCCAATATAGAAAATGCAAAGTTAATAGACCATCTGGTTAAATTCTCTAAAGATACAAAAATAAACATTTCACAGTATAATTTTTTAAGTGAAAGTGATCTAAATATTTATTCCACCAATATAAAAGATGATTCAAGGATTCATATAGAAACTGGCGAATTACCAAAGAGCAATCAATACATCTCCAATGAAAATATAGATGATAGTACTACCAAACAATCAGGAATTTTTTCGTTACCCTTATCAAAATGGAAGATTCGTTTTTATGATATTCAACAAGTCAAAAATGTTGGACTAGGTAATGAATTTTATATAATCGGCGCAGAGAAAGAAATAGTTAACGCCTTTATTAAAGAATTCTCTATTTATGGGAATATCTCATTATTGCACGAAAAGGTTAGCAGTTTAGAGCTAATGAACATACCCTTGTTAATGGTTGTAATATTTTCATTTGTACTTTTCTTTATAGGGATGTTTTATTTTCTTGTTAGTAATCGGAAAGCATTATTATTGGAGCAATTATGGGGATATTCAGAAAGTTTAATATTATTCTCTGTTCCAAAGAGATTTTTGCGTTTTTGTATTACACTTCAATGTTTGATATTGTTTGGATATATAATATTTATCATTTGGTTTAAACAAACATACTTTCTTTTAGACTATATAATGATGTTTACTCTTACCAATATAGTTACCATCATTATTCTCTTATTATTTACGTTGTTCGGAACTTGGCTGATCCAAAAATTTAATGATAGCTCGTTAAATGTTAAAGGTAAATTACCTTTCGAAAGAATACAGTTAATGTCTGCTATTTTAAAAGCATTAATCGCTATTATTTTATTCAGTCTTATTAGCTTCTCTCTTTCGAATTATTACCAGTTAAGTAAAAAAGTTGATAGTTTTCGCTATTGGAATGAAACAAAAGATGTGTTTAAAGTACAAGTCGGAAATTTAGATGACGATATAGATAGTAATTTAGAAAAAGATAGGGAATTGAATGATAGACTATTTACTTTCTATAAAGAGATTGAATCTAAAAACAATGCGTTTCTAATAGAGTCTGAAAATTTCAATGTAATGGATTATGATGTCAAAGGAAACCCGATTTATAGTTATACTCTGAATGCATTCGGGGAAGAGGAAATATATTCTCCGCATGGCAGAAAAGTAACAATAAATAAAAACTATTTAAATGTCAATGCAATCAAAAGTAGTAATGGTATACCTATTGAGATTCAAGTAAAAGATGATAAAGATATTCTAAATATTTTAGTTCCTGAACAATTTAGAGATAGAGAAAATCAAATTGTTGAGTCTTATAAAGAATGGTTCTATTTTCAAAAGGTGGAAGTTGATAATATTTATAATGAAGAGCTTGGTTTTCCGCTGAATAAGAAAAAGATCGATGATCTTAAGATTAATATTATTTATACCAAGCCAGGGCAGGATTATTTTACCTTTGATAGCTTCACGGGTAATAGTCAAAACAAAATCAGAGATCCTATTGCAGTAATTTATAATGAAAGTGTAGATACTTCTAATATAGGTGCCTATACAACTACCTCTCTATTTTATTTGGATACTTCGCAAGGACAAGCATATGAAAACATATTACCTTCTATAACAAAGGCAAAAGTACCTGAGATTAAGAATGCCATTTCTGTTTATAGTGAGGCAAATGAAGAAATTGTGAAGCAACAATGGCTATTATTCCAGCAAGTAGTAGGTTTAATTTTAACTATTATTTTTTCAGCTATTCTCTTTCTTTCCTTTATTTGGGCTTATTACAGTGCTAATGTTTATCAATTAAGTCTAAGATATGTGTTTGGATATTCTTACTGGAAAAGAAATAAAAAAATTATTTTATTTACAGTTATATCAAATATATTATCAGGGTTATTAGTGTATTTTGTTTTCAGCGTTACTATAGTTCTCGTAATAATAGGCTGTGTTTTAATTATTGAGTTAGTTGTTATAAATATTATAGGTAACAATTTAAACCAAAAAAATATGAAAAAAGTTTTAAAAGGAGATCATGTATGATCGAACTGAAGGACATAAATAAAAGTTTTGATGGTAAGCCTGTGTTATCTAACTTCTCATTAAAGATAAAGAAAAATGAATTTGTTTCTATAGTAGGATCAAGTGGAGCTGGAAAAACAACAGTTTTAAACATTATAGGCTTATTAGATAAACCGGATAAAGGCAATGTTTCGGTTGCAGGTTATGTAAATCCTAATAAAAAAGAAACCATGCATTTGAGAAGGTATACAATGGGGTACATTTTTCAAAATTACGTCTTAATGGATAATGAAACAGTTTATAAAAATTTATTGATTTCAAAAACATATAATAATTCATTTAGTAAAGAAAAGTTGATAGATACATTAGAGAAGGTAGGATTAGACTCTACAGCATTAAATAAAAAGGTGTATCAGTTAAGTGGTGGGGAACAACAAAGAATAGCAATAGCTAGAATTATGTTAAAACCCTGTGAGATTATATTAGCTGATGAGCCAACAGGAAATTTAGATAGTTCAAATAAAAAGTTGATATTATCCTTATTTCACCAATTGCAAAAGTTAGGCAAAACGATTGTCTGTGTAACCCATGATAAGGAAATCGCTGATAATTCGGATAGAATCATACGTATAGGAGAGAAGGGGCTAGAATTATGAAGATTGTAGGGTTAAGTTTTATAAATGTTATTTTAATTTTATTTACCGTATTAATACATAAGATTATCTATCGAGTGCTGCTACTCAATTACGATAGTTTAGCTTTATATTGGGGTATATTTGTTGCGGTATTTTTTGTTTTAAATGTAGTGGTTAATAGTCTATTTTTGAAAAAAACGATTGGTAGTCGGGAACGTTGAATAATCACTAGAAGCAATTGAAATAAATCAAAAAAAGGCAAAGATATTTCATTTGCCTTTTTGGTTTATTTTAATAAATTAAAACTCTATAGAGCAAGTTTTATTTTTACAGAAAATATTGTGATTTTAGCTTTTTCTTGTTCCTTTTATAGTATCAATTGGAGAAAGTAAAACTGCCTATAAAATAGAATGGAGTTTCTTTAACAGACAAGAGAAGAAGTTTAAACAATAAATAAATGAATCTCCAAGTCTGCGTTAAATTCTTATTAACACTTAATAAAATAAGTAAAGAGACCGTCGAAACCACTAATATATATGGGATTAGACGGTTTTTTCTTTCCGAATTAATTATTCTAAGAAGGATTAACGCTTGTTTTATGGCTTAACACTCATCTTTAGGGAAAGTGTATAAATCGGAGTAAAGTGTTTAATCATTGAAAGCATTTATTAGCGATAATGGAATATAGTGATAATATGCGTATATTAGGATAGGGACTTCTTTCACCTCTATTTTCTATAAGATTAGTCTACTAGTATGTGCCTGTATAAAAGCAGAAGGAGTGAAAGCATTTTGTTTAAAAACAGTAAAGGCCAGTTAAGGACAGGGTGGCTCATTTTTGTAACGCTTATCATTACTTTTGTTATTCAAGCCATTTTTATGCTTCCAGTAGAGATGTACGCATTATTTACAGTGGCTTCAGACGGTGACGGTACAGCTGTGTTTACAATGGATAGAAGTGTTATTATGGATGGTCGACCGTGGTTAGATGTATTTTCCTATGCACTTGGTTATGTGGCTGCTTTAATTTCATTGCTTTTATTATGGAAATTCTTAAACAAAAAGAAAATACAAGATTTGGGTTTTGGTTTATTCCTAATAAATATAATATTTGGTCTACTATTAGGAGCAATATCTATTGCAATCATTTTCTTTATCCTGTTATTTACTGATAATATTGAATTAATCAACACACTTTCCAACCCAAACTTTTCAACTTATTCTATTACTTACTTAATCTTTTTTATTTTGGTTGGTTTGTTTGAAGAACTTGTATTCAGAGGCTATATCATGTCTACCCTTGCAGATAGAGGTCGTCGAAAGGTAACCATTTATATGGTGTCAGCCCTGATTTTTGGAATTGCACATTTGGCTAATCAAAATGTAACTCTACTAGGCATTTTCAATATCTTCCTAGTAGGAATACTATTTGCTTACATGTATGACAAAACACAGAGTTTGTGGACACCAATAGGCTATCATATTACATGGAACTATTTTCAGGGAAATGTTTTCGGCTTTCCTGTTAGTGGAACAACGCCATATGGTGTATATACAATAGATGTGAGTAGTGGAAATGATTTATTAACAGGAGGTTCTTTTGGGTTAGAAGGAGGGCTTTTAGCTACTCTAATGATCATCTTTGGATTTATTTGTACTTATTTATTTTCTGGTAAAAGGAAGCAAACTTCTATTAGATTGTAGTGTGAGGGAAGGGATAAAGCTCAGTTCAATCAGAAAATGAGCATTAATCCTTCATAGATTAAGATGCCATGTAGTTGTTAGTAATTTACTAACGACTACATGGTATTTTTATGACCAAGCTTCTTTTAAAAGATGAACCCCTAATTGAATTTCTTCACATGTTAGGTTGCTAAAGCCAAGCTTTATAGTGGGCTCATTCATGTGATTTTCTAGCGTATATATGGAGGTAGGATACACTACTACTCCATATAATGAAGCGCGATTGATTAACCATTCTTCAGTACGGTTAAGATGGAGTTTAACGAGCACAAATAATCCAGACTGTTCTCCAATTATCGTTATAGTTTGTTTGAAATGACTCTTTAATTCTGAAACGATATAATTCATTTTTTGCTTATAAACAAGACGCATTCGTTTAAGATGGCGATTCCATTCACCATCTTTCATAAATTTAGCCATTGCAAGCTGATTATGAAGCGAAGCAGGGCTTTCAAAAAGGTAAAATTGCTTTTTATACTGGTTTATTAATGAATCTGGAAGAACCATATAACTTATACGTATTCCAGGAAGAAATGACTTCGAAAAGTTCCCAAAGTAAATGACTCTTGTTGAATCAATGGAAGCTAATGCTGGGAATGGTTGCTGTGTATAACGGAATTCACTATCATAATCATCTTCAATAATATATCCCTGTCTGACACTGGCCCAATTTATAAGCTTTAACCTTTCTTGTATGGACATACTAACGCCTATTGGACTTTGGTGAGATGGTGTTACATAAATCAGTCTTGATTCCTTCTGATTTAGTGTAGAAAAATCTGTACCTGTTTCACAAACAGGTACCGTTTCCAATGTAAAATCATGAAACTTCAAAGCTTCTCTAGCACCAACATATCCTGGATCTTCAACAATAAAGCTAGAGAAATTTTCCCTCAGAAGCTTCCCTAAATTAATTAACATAGGCTGAGTGCCACTGCTGATTATGATATTATTTGCATTTGTTTTGAGTCCACGAGATTGAAATAAATAGGCTGCAATTTGTTCACGTAAGCATTCTTCACCAAAAGGGTCTCCATATTGATAACTATGGTGCATAGTTAGAACTTGATTGGTCACTCTTCTCCAAGTTTTCAATGGGAAATGCTGTTGATCTACGGTTCCTGCTCGGAAATCAATGCGGACATTTTTTAATTCTTTTTTTTCATTTTTAGTTGGCATTTTTACACTTTGATATAAAAGCGGATCTAATTCGTTTACAAAATAGCCTTTACGTCCATCACTACGAATATAACCTTCTGCCAAAAGTTGTTCATAGGCATTAAGTGTAGTATTTCTGCTTACCGAAAGGGAGTCTGCAAGTTGACGAATAGATGGCAGCTGTTCGTTAACGGAGATATTTCCATTCTCAATATATAATTTAAACTGTTCGTAAATTTGTTTGTATTTCGGTGCGTCGTCATTAAGAGCAAAAATAGTATTTTTCATTAAATGCCACCCTTGACATGTTTATTTGTTCATAATTGTACCTTTTTTTATGTCAGATTACATTATAGAATTTTTCTGAAGCCATCTATAAAACTTAATATTTCCCAATGATGAAGCAGGTATAAAGAACTTGATTCTAAGTGGCACAAGTGGTGAAGAAAATAAAATATAAGGAGAACTTGAAATGAAAAATCCTTTTCTTGAATTCAGTATTGCGATGGTAACACCGTTTACTTATGACGGTAAGCTTAATTTAGACGGTATACCGCCATTAATTGATTACTATAAAAAGAATAATGTTCCCTCCTTACTGATTAGTGGATCTACAGGAGAGCAACATTCTATGACTATAGAAGAACGTATTACTTTATTTCATAAAGTAAAAGAAGCAGCGAAAAATGAAGTTCTACTTTATGGAGGAGTTGCAGCAGTTCAAACGAAAGATGCGATTTCACTGGCTATTGCAGCAGAAGAAGCTGGTTTAAATGGAATTATGTTAGGTTTCCCTCCATACCTCCGAATTAATCAAGAGGAAGCCTTTCATTATGTAGCAAAGGTTTGTTCCCATACTTCTTTACCAATTATGCTATATAATAACCCTCCAAGAACTGGTTTTAATTTAAATATAGAAACATTATTTAGATTAGTTAAACAGTTCCCTCAGATTATTGCATTAAAGGAAGCGGGTGATCGAGCTACAGTAAAGGAAGTAAAAGAAAAACTCGGTTCTTCATTTATTGTATTAACTGGATCAGACCAAACTATATTAGAAGATGCTGAACTTGGTTTTAATGGTATTTCTAGTGTGTTAGGAAATGTATTTCCTAACGAAATACATGAGATAGTTAAACAAATAAAGTCTGGTAAGATTAATGTTGCAAAGGAGCTACTCTCTAAACTGTCCCCTTATATGAAGACTATTACAGAGATTGGAGCACTTCGAGCCATTAAGTATATATTAGATAAGCAAAATGTATCTGCAGGTATTTGTCGGGAACCCATTTCTACTTTAAACAAAGAGGAGCAAATAATAATTGATGGTTTTCTTAAATAGTTAAGAAAAGAAGCAGTCGTTGAAGAAGTATAAACAAGTATCATTAAATTTATTTTGGGAAATGCGTATAAACCTTGGTGTGTAAAGGATTAGACGTATTTTTCAATTTCAACTTAAGAAGGATAAACAATTATATTGGAGTTAACACTTTTATAGTTAATGTGTAATTTATTTCAATTAATACTAAAAAAAGCACCAGCAAGTATGCTGATGCTTTAATCTATTGAGAACTCTATACATATAAATACGTTCTCTTTCAACCTTTGATGTAATAATAAGCTAAAAAAGTGTCAGTCGAACCTTGTCTAATTGGTGAATGTTAATAAAGCTTGCTTTATTCTTGTTCCGTCCGCCACCATAGTGCATCCTCAGGATTCTCAACAACTTCTTTAAATTCAGATTTCGTCGCAACTGTTGGATAAGATCCTTTTAAGGATTTTCCTGTAGTACTCTTAAATAAGAATAGTATTACAAAGAATCCGACAAGGCTTACGATTGTTAAATACCAGGCAGGCGCTAAGTTATTGCCTGTTTGGTGAACAAGCCAGGTGGAAACTAATGGTGTAGTACCTCCAAATATGGAAACAGAGACATTAAATGTTACAGATAGTGTTCGGTAGCGTATATCGGTATAAAACATTGCTGGCAATGAACCGGGCATAGAGCCTTCATACGTTGCAAGCAGTACGCCCAGAATAAGGATACCTAACGAAATAAATAGTAAGCCATTCAGATTCACGAAATAAAAAGCTAGTACAGATAAGAGTGATAGTCCGCCTAAACCAATTAAGAAGACATTTTTATTACCAATGTTATCACTTAACTTACCGAATAGTAATGTAAGTGGCACCATGATGACCATCACAAGTGTAATTAAAATAGTACCGGTCGTGCTTGATAAACCAATTATCTCGTTTAAATAGGAAGGCATGTAGGATAGTAGCATATAATTTGTCACATTAAAGAAGGCTACAGATACGAAACAGACTATTATATCTTTTTTATGATTTCTTAGAATAGAAAAGAAGCCTTCTTCTGTTTGTTCTTCAGCTTCAGTAGAAGAAATTTCATTTTCAAAAATAGGTGATTCCTCTAAGGTTTTTCTCAGGTACATTCCAATAAGTCCTAGCGGTAAACCAAGCAAGAATGGGATTCTCCATCCCCATGTGGCCATCTGTTCATCAGATAATGCGACAAAAAGTATGCTTGCTACGAGGGAAGCCAATATATACCCAGTTAGGGTACCAATTTCTAATCCACTTCCGAGGATGCTGCGCTTATTGTCAGGAGATGATTCAGCAATATAGACCATTGCACCAGCATATTCGCCTCCAGTTGAAAAGCCTTGAATAATTCTTGCGACTAATAACAGGATGGGAGCCCATATACCAATTTGATCATAAGTAGGTAATAAACCGATCAATAAGGTAGAAAAGGCCATTAAAATAATGGTTGTAGTTAAGACGACTTTTCTTCCTGCTTTATCACCAATTTTACCGAAGATAATACCGCCTAATGGACGCATTAAAAAGGCAATGGCGAAAGTCGTGAAAGTAAATATTAATTTTAACTCGTCATTTTGTACTGCACTAAAAAAGTTCTGGCTAATAATAACAGCTAAGTAGGAATATAAACCAAAATCAAACCATTCCATTGCATTTCCAACCCCAGTTGCAAACACACTTTTCTTTGCCGTTTGGATATCTACGATGTTAATCTTCTTCTTGTTAAACTTCATTTTTTCAACTCCGTAGTCTGTGGTTATACAAAGACAACAAATAAGTTAAACGGATGCTACTTATCATGCTGCTTACATGTATCATATTGTGCACAAAAGCATCTGCGGCATACTAAAAGTAAAAGATTCGAGCAGTGCCAAATTCTTCAGGTTAAAATTAATAACAAAAGTAAGTCATTCAAAAAAGGGGAATAGTTGTTCCCTCCACGTATTAAGTCCTTAAGTGTTCACTTTCAATCGTTCTACTTATAAAACCTTTGATTTTATCGCATACTAATTACCCGAAGGAATCTAATGTTATGTGAAAAAACTTAGTAAGGTGTGCTTATAATGCCATTCAGATAGGGTTAACTATTTTGAGTTTTAAAGTAGCAATAAGAAGAACGATTATATAATTTACATCGGAGAAAATTGATGATATCAAAAGAGGAAAGAAAGTGGAGAAATAATAACCATAATAATCAGGGAGAACAGATATATGTTGCTATTAATACGATGGTTTACACTGGATAGACACAAGGATTTAAATAAATGATTTTGGTTGAACTATTATTTTCTCTTCACCTTTAAATAAGAAGGCTGGCAAACTTCCTACTACTTCTATACCTGTTTTACTAATGGGAATTCCAGTTTCTTTTGGTAAACACCTAACAGAAGATACTAGCCTTTAATTAAATGGATAGCCTTTCTTTATGTGATAAATTCCATAAAGAATAGTATTAAGTAACATAAAAGTCGATTGAAAACGGAAGTTCTGTTTATTTCATTAAACAGCTGGGTTGTGGAGAATGTAAATAATTGGGGAAGTGGAAGTAGGAAAGCTATGTGTCATTATAGATGAAAGTTTATGATTTTTATGTAATAATTAAACTGTAGAGATGTAAAGTTACATACATAGGGAAGGTGGGGGTCATAATGGCAACAGGAACTCATACCGTAGTAGTTCCAGTAGATGTACAAGCAGTTTGGGATTATGTCAGTGATCTTGAAAAATGGGCAACGACAGTACCAGCCTATAAAGAACATAAAATCATAAATGACAAGCAATCTATTTGGACATTTGAAGGTAGTCTGAAAGGCATTAAAAAAACAATACAAGCACAGGTAGATATTACCGAATGGAATGAACCTTCAAATATTAAATTTGAACTAAAAGGTTTATCAGATAATTTTTCAGGAAGCGGTCTCTTTACTGCAGAAGATATTAATGGTGAAACAATGATGACTTGTACGGTGGAAATCCATGCAGGCGGATTATCTGGTGCAATGTTAACACCAATTATTAAATTGGCAGTTCCGAAAGTAGCATCTCGTTTAACAGAATCTATCGCACGTAAAATAGCAGTATACTCATAGTTTTCAAGATTGAATAGATGATACATTCTGTAGTGGCTAATATAATGATATCTTGCTCTGTTAGAAATTTTATAATTAGCGGAAAGGGGGCTGTCCAAAAAGGATGGCCTCTTTTTTTATATTCAGGATTACTTTTCTAATTAAACTAAAGTGGCAGCACTTCTGTAATAAATGAAAAAAATCTTGCTTATGTAACAATCGGTGCAGTTTTGTGTTTAGTAAGCATATGAAAATAATAGGTGCAATAAGACAAAATAAAAGGACTAATTAAGACAATTAGTCCTTAGAAAGCAGGAGTTACACCCATTTGATTAATGAATTTTACAAAGGCCTATTATAGGAGTTAATGATTCTCTACTATTTTCAACCTCGATATCGGCCAAAATAAAATTTTAGAAAGTTCCAGCAATATTATCTTTTGGAATACTCCAATTTGGCGACTATCTTTACTATCTCTTCTATTATCCCCCATAACAACGCAAATCTGAATTGTCCTTAATGCTTTTAAATCTAGATTTTCTTTTTTATTTCATATTTTAAATTTTTGTCGGTCATAAATTTTTCGAAAAGAATTCCTGTTAAATAGTAAAACACGAGGCCAAAACAAATGTGAATAAGTGTAAATTTAGAGCCAAATGAAGTGATTTCATAGACTATAACTGGTAATTTCACTGTTGACCAAGCTCCTAAAAAAAACACTATATAGCGGACACTTGCTCCTTTTTTTAATAATAATACTGCAATTGGAAAGGCAATATAAAGAGGGCCTGCAGCCACCGTTGCTAATATTATAGTAAAGAAGACTCCGTATATCCCTGATTTTTCACCCATATACCGAATAAGTGATTCTTTCTTTACCCATTGATCTAATAATCCCACCAAGATGAATATAGGAGGAAGTAGGAATAACATATCTAAAATACTTTTACTAGTTATCTGAACGGTTTTCAAAGCTATAGAGTGATTTATAAACGCAATTATAAGAAGCCCTAATAATAAGATGAAAAAGAACCGATATTCTTTTAGCTTTGTCATGTCATTACCACCCCAATAATCAATCCGAATAGAAGAGACATTATTATGGCAGAAATATTTCGGGCATAAGCAAATCTTCTTCCGAAAGTTTTTTGTTCCATAGATAAAGTTACGAGTCCTACTGACATCATTGTTGACATTAATACGGCTACTTGTGGAAGCGCGGCACCATTTTGAAATAATGTATGTCCAAGAGGAAAGACAATAAAGCTCGGTACTAAAGCAATAGAGCCGATGATTGTTGAGTAAATGATACCTAGTAAGCCGGAAGTTTCACCAATAATTGATGAGATAAGAGTCGGTGTAAATAACGATAATGCCAGCCCAATAAAAAGCATAATGGCTAATAAATCCGGTAAAACATTGCGAAACATTTTCCATGAACTCAATAAGGCAGCCTTTGTTTTATGTTTGTCTTTTATGAAGGAAATTCCCAAATAAATAGCGGCAATAGTATAGAGAATAATTCCACTAATCATTATTTTAATCGTTCCATTCTTTATATCTTTCTAGGAAAAACGATAAATTTTTAATTTTTTCTTCAATATCTATTTTAAATTCCTCTAATCTCTTTTTACCAACATCAGTGATTTTGTACATCCTTATTGGTTTATCTCTTTCAGATGCATCAAGATAAGATTCTACAGAACCTTCTTCCTCTAATTTTTTTAGTGTGCGATATAAGATCGAACTATCAATGGGATTAATGGGAAGTTCTTCCTCGCATTTTTGTAGGAGTTTCCCTCCATAGTTATCGCCCTCTGTTAAAAACAGCAATAGAAATGCACCTGTATGTCTCCCAGTATGTTTCATAAAGTATAAAACCTCCTTATTTTTTATCAATAATATAGTACTGTTAATAACAGTATGCTGTAGATAACAGTATTGTGTCAATTTTTTTATTGATTATAAAAAACTTTATTTGAAGGAATAAAAAGGGGAATTATGGATTTACCAAGTGTTATAGCGAATAAATAAAATTTTATACCGACTGTTTTAGGATGCATTTCTTTTTTTACTGAGGGGGAAGCATTCCTCTAATATATTACCTACGTAAAAACCAAATTTGTGAAGTGATACACTTAAATTGACTGGGGCATTAATGCTTTTATTGGCTATGGTGCTAACATGGCACTATAGTGGAAGAAGGGATATTTACGACTTTAGAAGAATATTGTTTTTTAGATACATATTAAAGGAGTGTATGAGTGTGGAAGATATAATTAATGCAATAAACCACTGGATACAAGCATTACCAAAGAAATACAACTCTATGTCAGATACAGAAATATCAAACCGCCCATTACCAAATAAATGGTCTAAAAAAGAGATATTAGGACATCTTTGTGACTCTGCAATAAATAATATTCAGAGGTTTGTGGATATTCAATATACGGAGCAACCTTATGTCATCCAATCTTATAATCAAGAACAATGGGTTGTAGTTCAGAATTATCAAGAAAGGCCGCTTGATGAAATACTGACTCTTTTTCAAAACCTCAATAAGCAAGTGATAAATATCATTAAGAATATTCCTTCTGAGAAATTAACCTATCTTTGTGATATTGGGAATAGCCAAAAAACATTACAATGGCTTATACAGGACTACCTTAACCATATGGAACATCATATTAACAAACAAATCTTAATTAAGGGAAACGACTAAATCTTAATTCCATTGAACTAACAGGGGAGTTTAGTGAAAGAAGGATGAAGCAAAACAAAACCATCAATGCTAAACTATTGAAGGTTTTACTTAATCCTATAAACGAGTGGTTTTTGTCTAACTAAAAAAATAGAGCTTGTATCAGGATCTTTTAATTCTAATAATCCATTTTCATGATTAAAAAAGCAAAAGTGTATTTTACTTTTGTATTTAACTTTTTGACCGAACGAAATATTACTAATATGGTCTAAATTCTTGGCTGTCGACATGATTTATAAAGGGAAGGTGACTAAGAAAAGTCTAATAGGACCCAATCTATTATGTGATGTATTTTAACGGTAACATAGTACTTGCCCATAAGTAAATCTTGTTGTACTTATCAACGGATAAGAATAAAATTAACAAACAGTCTCCATTTAGAATTAATTTTTTATTTTACTATAGGGGCAGTTTTGTTAATAAAAAATTTCAACTATAGAAACAAATGGCTAGTAATGAGAATTCAAATATCCATGTCATTCTAAGGTGCTTGAATAACATGGATAAATATTGCTGTGAACTATAATGTTAATGAGCAAATTTGTACCCTTCAAATACTTTTAACCCTTCAACATTTAAAACTTGTTCTACTACTACTGGCTTATTTGGACTTTTTTCAATAACTTCTTTACATGAAATCATGATATTACTACCTGCAATTTTGGCTAGTTGATCATGAGATACACTGTAGACTATTTTGCCTAAATTAGACCATACCATTGCCCCTGTACACATCACACAAGGTTCACAGCTGGTATACAAAGTATATTCGCTAAGATCAAAAATGTTATTTTCAGAGCAAAAAGTACGAATAAGTCCGATTTCAGCATGGTGCGTAGGATCACAATAACTATTAATTTTATTTTCACCAAACATTACTATTTCGTTATTTTTTACTAAGATAGCACCGAATGGTTCATTTCCATCCTCTCTAGCCTTTAAAGCCATTTTAATGGCTATTTCAATAAAATCTTCATCTTTTGTCATAAATAGTCCCTCCTGTCCGATGCTATTATAACGGAAAATTAAACAGTATGAAACTGAGTCATTCCGTTGAACAGTAATGCACAATTCGAGGATGCTGAACAAAATAAAGCTTAAGTGGACTAGAGTTAAACATTATGATCGCTACGTAGGTTATTTTCTTATTGTAGAAACGGGGCAGGTTTGTTTAAGTGAAATTGTTCACAATATAGTATTTTTATGAGTTAATCACTACTTTTAAAGGTGTGACCCTTAATTAACAAATAAAGGTATCAGAACAGTATAACTGTTCTTAACTCTTTTCCTGGATACATAAGTTAAATGCCGATAATAAGATCTTAAAGTTATTACCAATTGATACTGTTTATTGAGTTATAAATTCAAGTTTTCTGATTCTAAAAACATTCAGGTTTTAGGGACAGATAATTTAATATTTACCAGTGCAAGAGTTGTAATTTTGATGAGGAAAAAAAGCTATTTTAATTAAAATCAGGAATTAATTCTTAACGTATACAGTGCTATAATTGTTTTAATGATAATTGATTATAGTAGTAGAAAAGAGGGGATTTTATGGTGTTTTTTAGAAAACGAAAGTTTCCAAAAGATGAAGATGGAGATGTTTTACATGAATTAGATAAATATGGATGTGACTTTAGTGTAGAACAAACAGTGGAATTTGTTATCGATGTACCTAATGAGAATTCTGGCAAGCAAGTTCTTGAAGAGTTAAAGACGGAAGGTTACCGATGTGAAATGGACTATGATGAGGAAGAAGACATGTGGACTGTTTACTGCTTCATTGAAATGATGCTGACTTATGAAGGTATTGTTGAAGTACAGAACAAACTAAGAGACTTGATTCATCCGCTAGATGGAGAAATCGACGGTTGGGGAGTCGGGATTGAATAAGAAAATGAAGAATTAAAAGACTATAAATATATATAGTCTTTTTTTGTCATAACATTAGGGTTACTGGAATTGTTTTTGGTGCTAAATGGATATAATTCCTGTAAAAAATGTTTAAGTAACTTCCTTATGTAACAATAGGGATGCTATATATGCTTTGGCGCTAACAGGGAAGTTTAACGGAAGAAGGACTATCTTAATTACTCATAGAATTAATATAAAGATTAGTTTTGTGGGGGAGTAGTGGAAAAATAATGGGTCAATTAGTAAATGTTAAGATATGGACTGTTTGTATGATTCAAAAAGACGAGAAGGTTTTGCTTTTGAATAGACAACATGATCATTTTAAAGGATTTATTCCGCCTGGTGGCAAGGTTGACTTTCCAGAGAGCATTGTCCAAAGTGCAATTAGAGAAGTAAAAGAGGAAACAGGATTAGAGGTTAGTAATCTGATTTACAAGGGGCTATATGAATATGTAAATCCAGTTGTGAATGATAGATATATGATTTTTAATTACATTACAAGAGACTTTAAAGGAGAACTTCTTGAAGATGGTCCTGAAGGAAAAGCTAACTGGGTAAATATAGAGGAAGCCTACAATCTTCCAATGCAACCATCAATTAAAAGGAGATTTCCTTTATTTTTTAAAGATGGCACATTTGAAATTCATGTAGTATGGAATCACAAGGAGAAAAACGAAGGAACCGTTACTATACATAGCACTTAAATTTTTGAACCTAAAGCATAAGCTGCCTAAGGTAGCTTTTTTTGTAACAATTGTGGCAGCATAATTTAATAAAGCATTTTGGGTAAGAGCAAAAGTGTCAAATTCCAACCAAAACAAATACTGGGGGTAGAAAATTTATGGATATTCTTATTAGAAAAGCTAAGCAAAGTGATTATGAATCGTTGTTGCCATTATTTAGGCAGGTTCACGAATTCCATGTTTTTATAAGACCAGATCTGTACAAAGAGAATTCCACACCAGTCGAACAGGAGTTTTTTGAAAGCCAATTGATTGATGACAAACAGCATATTTTTGTGGCTACTACTGACACTGAATTAGTTGGTGTTGTAGTGACAAAGGAAGAAGAAGTAACAGAAAATACTTTTGTTAAAACGAGGAAAGTATTATATATAAAGAGTTTATGTGTTGTTGAAACACATAGAAAGAAAGGTATTGGAAAAAAAATAATTAAATACATTTTTGATTTTGGAAGAAGCCTTGAAGTTGATAGTATTGAATTGGGAGTATCCGAGGAAAATACAGCTGCCATTGGATTTTATAGGTCGATTGGGATGAAAACGAAGAGTAGAAAAATGGAGATTATATTGAACTAACTGGGACATTAATCTAAGTACAATTAATGTTCTTTTTTTATTTGTAACTAAAAGGGCAGCATTCCTGTAATAACTGAAGAGAAGCTTTCTTGTTTCACAAACGTGGCATTTAGCTCAAGAAGGTTTTTTTAATGATCGAACGAATATTTAAGAGCAAGAAGCAAAACTTACGTGACGAATTTGTTTGAATCTTCATAGGAAGAGCTGGTTTGTAAGAGTAAATATGAAAGGGGAATCAAATCATGAGCGAGGAAAATATGGAGGAATACTTCAATATAAATATTAAGAGTATTCTTAAGGCGTTAACCGAAACTAAAAATACTGAAATATACTATTATGGTTCAAAAGTTGAGTATGGCTTTAATTTTAAAAAAGGTGCAACAGATAAAGAAATTAGTTATTTGGAAAACAAAATTGGTTATAAGCTGCCAAATGATTATAAAGAATTTTTGCAATATACAAACGGATTAAAATTTCGTCATTATGATGCTAAAATTTCCGATATAGAAGATATGCTTGAAAGCTATGAAATATTTGATTACCCAGATTATATGGTGGTTATTGGAACATCCTTGAGTTCACAACTACAAATAGCTATTAATCTTCTTACTAATGAGGATGATAATAGAATTTATGTCGTCGATCCAATTGCAGATGATTACTTTGTTAGTATTAACAGTAATTTCACTGAGTTTTTGAACAGATTTTTATCTTCATATGGTTCGGATTATTGGAATTGGGGAATAGACTCGACTAATAAAATTTTAAAAAACACTGAATAAAAAAACTTAAAATACTAAAGTCTCTGTCATTCTTGTTTAACCCTAGGTAATTTTAGGTTTGAAATAAAATACCCATTACAAATATAGGTTTATGAATAATTATACTTAAGCTATAGGGGGCTTTCCTTCCTTTGTTATGTCGCTAAAATGGCAGTTTAGCTGAATAAGCTTGGGTAAAAATCAATTATTTCAAGATGAAAGAATCTTTAATTAAATCAAATTAAGGCTTAGTGCTTTTTTTATTTAATTCTCTTTAAGTTTTAGAACGACAGGGAGTTTATTGCAAGTTCATTATATAATAGAACTAAAAACTAACTGTGAGCAGGTGTTTTGATGGTGAATGAGAGAGAACTGCTGAGTATAATCAGAGAAATGGATGGACCTGGCACTATTTATAATGAAATGCAGGGAGTTTATACAAGTGAAGGATCTCCATCTTCGATTGCATACAATAAAGCAAGGTCGTTGACAGATACAACTTTAATTTCTTTTCTAAGTGACCTGTTAGAAAAAAGTAAAAAAGAATCCATTAAAAGGAATATCTATTTTATTCTAGGGAAAATTGGAGAGAATACAGGTGATAAGCGAGTTGTCGAGATTCTTTTACAAAGGATTGGATTAGAAACAAATAAATA
>NZ_JBKKHP010000019.1:0-47397 GCF_046613985.1 Niallia laureatilytica
CTTTACTGTGTGGCTGGACTTTTTTTATATAAAAACAGTGGGCATGTGATTTGCATCTTTTTTTTAATTGTTCTATATTACAATGAGTGGAAGTTAACATGATTCGTACTGGTAGAATGGAGGAAACAATAAATGGAAGATATTAAGATAATTACAACAGAAGAATTAGAAGACAAGCTGAAAAAAGGGGAAAAGCTGGAGCTTGTTGATGTTAGGGAAGATGATGAAGTAGCAGAAGGCATGATTCCAGGGGCTAAGCATATTCGCATGAATGATATTCCTGAAAAGCTAGACTACTTCTCAAAAGAGAAAGAATATATTTTTATATGCCGCTCTGGTAAAAGAAGCGAAAACGTCTGCTATTTCCTTGAAGACCGAGGCTACAAGGTTGTTAACATGGTTGGTGGAATGCTTAACTGGAACGGTGAAACTGTTTAATCTAAAGAACCCTTCGCAGCTTGCTGTGAAGGGTTTTTTATTTTCATATTGTCTAAAATGACGATAAATTGGCTATTATTTTAATAGAATATTCTGATCACTTAGGAGTGTGGATGATGATAAAGGTTAAATTATTTGACCAGGAGCATGAAAAAGATCTGGAAATGGAAATGAATAAGTTCCTGGAGAAGCTTGATGAAAAGAAGCTTTTAGATATAAAGTATAATGTTGCAGCATTACAAGAGGGGGAAGAAGAACAGATTTATTGTTTCTCCTCGA
The DNA here is from genome assembly GCF_046613985.1 of Niallia laureatilytica. Classification (NCBI taxonomy): domain Bacteria; kingdom Bacillati; phylum Bacillota; class Bacilli; order Caryophanales; family Bacillaceae; genus Niallia; species Niallia laureatilytica. The sequence continues at coordinate 718 of NZ_JBKKHP010000019.1, forward strand.
TGATTATATATAAAAGCTGAACAGTCTATTAAACCGTTCAGCTAACTTTTTACATAAACATATTTTTTGCTTCAAGAGCGGCATTTACACCAGCAAGTCTTCCTGTCACAAACGCACTTGTGATGTTATATCCCCCTGTATATCCATGGATGTCCAATATCTCTCCACAAAAGAAGAGTCCTGGCATTAGCTTTGATTCCATTGTTTTTGGAGAAATCTCTTTAATAGAGACACCTCCGCCTGTAACAAATGCTTTCTCAAGCGGCATTGTACCGTTGACTTTAAAAGAGAATCCTTTGCAAAGAGAGGTGAATTTTTTTAGCTTATCTTGGGAGACAGTAGCTCCTTGTGCTGCAGGATCAATTTCTGCAAGCTCAAGTAAAAACAGTAAATAGCGTTCTGTTAAGAAACCTTTTAAAATGTTTTTCACCGCTTTTTTAGGCTCGTCCTTAACGAGTTTACTTATTTCTTGGAACAGTGGTTCTTCCTTTTTATCAGGAAATGAATCAATCGAAACAGGAATTTCTGCTAAACCGGTTTTCTTCAGCTCTTTGACGACGAACTGGCTGCAGCGCAATACAGCTGGACCGCTGATCCCAAAATGGGTGAAAATCATATCCATCTTATGTGTGATAATAGGTTTTCCTTTTTGGTTTAATACACTCAGCGCAACATCTCTTAAAGACAAACCTTGTAATGTTTTTTCCTTGATAAATGATTCGCTTGAAGTGACAGGTACTTCTGTTGGAAACAGCTCGGTAATAGTATGTCCAGCACTCTCTGCCCAAGCATATCCATCGCCAGTTGAGCCTGTATGGGGCACAGATTTGCCGCCGACAGCAATGATGAGAGACTTCGTGACTGCCTCTTTTCCGTTTTGCATAAAGATTGTCTTAGTGCCGTCTTCATTATAGGATACCTTTTTAACAGGAGTATTTGTCCGGATTTCAACCTTCAGTCTGTCGAGCTCCTGCAATAAGGCATCAACAACAGATTGAGCTTTGTTAGAGACAGGAAACATTCTGCCATGATCCTCTTCCTTTAGAGCAATTCCTAAATTCTCGAAAAAATTAATAATATCTTCATTATTAAAAATCGAAAACCCGCTGTAAAGAAAACGTCCGTTACCTGGAATATGCTTAATAATTTCATCAACAGGAAGCCTGTTTGTGACATTGCATCTGCCGCCTCCTGAAATAGCAAGCTTGCGGCCAAGCTTTTCCCCTTTATCAATTAACAGGACCTTTGAACCAGATTCAGCAGCACCAATCGCTGCCATTAATCCAGAAGGACCGCCGCCAATTACAATTACTTCATATTGCATAGATGAACCTACTTTCTTTTTCCTATATTGAGATCTATTATTATAGACTATTTTCTTCATTTGAAAGCTAAAGTAGCGTTTCTAGTCAAGAAAAGGTAAACTACTAATAGTGTGTATAAAAAATGCTCATTATTACACTTAGTATCATATTCATTTCATGTTAAAATAATTTGTTATGTTAGTTTGCAGCTAAGCTTCATTTAAGGAAGGGATTATATGTCGTCAAAATTGTTGAGAGGTACGTTTATTCTAACACTCGGAACTATGATATCAAAAGCACTGGGATTGTTCTATGTAATCCCGTTTAATATGATTGTCGGAAAAGAAGGAACTATCCTTTATCAATATTCATATGTAGCTTATACGATTGTCATCAGTATTGCAACAGCAGGTATTCCTCTTGCTGTCAGCAAATTCATTTCTAAATATAATGCGATGGGAGAGTACGGTGTCAGCAGGCGGCTTTTTAAGTCAGGGCTTGTTGTGATGACCTGTACCGGATTCGTCTGTTTCCTTGCCATGTATTTCCTCGCACCATTTCTTGCAGAGATTAATATTCCTGAGGATGATCTTAACTCCAGCGTAAAGGATGTTACGACTGTAATTAGGGCAGTAAGCTTTGCTGTTATCGTCGTCCCTGTCATGAGCTTGATTCGCGGTTTCTTCCAGGGACATGAGTCAATGGGACCTTCTGCTGTTTCTCAAGTAGTAGAGCAGATTGTACGAATCGTTTTCATGCTTGGCGGAGCTGCCGCTGTGTTGTATGTACTCAAAGGCGATATTGTAACTGCAGTCAGCATTTCGACATTTGCAGCATTTGTCGGTGCGATTGGCGGACTTGCAGTACTTATCTATTATTGGCTTAAAAGAAAACATCATTTTAACTCCATGCTCCTAGAAGACAGGCAGCAAATTTCGGACATTTCCTTAGGCTCCATGTATAAGGAAATACTTATCTCAGCAGCACCATTTGTTTTCGTTGGAATAGCAAACCCGCTCTTTCAGTTTATCGATACGATTACCTTTAACCGTGCGATGGCTGTTGCAGGTTTAAGTGCCATTTCAGAGACGCAGCTGAATGCATTCAACTATCAGACACATAAGATTGTCATTATTCCAGTTTCCTTGGCAACTGCCTTTTCCATGACACTCGTGCCGATGATAACAAGAGCGTTTGTTAGTGGAGATCAAAAGTCTGTAAACCATAATTTAAATCAAGCATTTCAAATATTATTATTTATTACATTACCGGCAACAATAGGATTATCCGTGCTGGCTGAGCCGGTATATCGTCTGTTTTACGGGACAGTGGATTTAGCTTTAGGAACAGAGGTGCTGCGTTTATATGCACCAGTTGCCATTCTATTTTCTCTGTATGCTGTTACTGCCGCAATCTTGCAAGGTATAAACGAACAGCGCTTTACAGTCTTAAGTCTTTTAGTAGGTTTATTGGTTAAACTGAGCTTAAACATGCCGCTTATTGAAAGATGGGAAGCGAAAGGTGCCATTTTGGCAACAGCATTAGGATATACTGCTGCAATAGTAATTAATATCTTTGTGATAAAAGTTTTTGCGAAGTATCCATTCAGGCTAGTCCTGCGTAGAAGTGTGTTAATCGTTGGTTTTACTTTCCTAATGTTTGTTGGTACGGAAATTATCTACACACTACTCAGGTTATTCTTGGAGCCGAAATCATTAATTTCCTCTCTTCTTATGGTTGGGATTGTCGCGCTGGCTGGAGGGCTGATATACGCTTACCTTGCATACCGCTCTAAGCTTGTTTACATGTTGCTGGGAGAGAGAGCTGAATCAATTAAAAGAAAGCTAAGACTTCCATTTTAAATAGAAGACACATAAATAAAGATGAAACGGATGGCAAGATAAATGAAAAAAATGAGAATTGATAAACTGCTTGCCAATTTAGGATATGGCAGCAGAAAAGATGTAAAGTCGCTGCTGAAAAGCAAGGCAGTTAAGGTCAATGATGAAGTAATTAAAGATGCTAAACAGCAGGTCGACCCCGAGCAAGATGTCATAACATTAAACGGGGAGATAGTGGAATATAAGGAATTTATTTATCTGATGATGAACAAGCCGCCAGGAGTTATTTCAGCGACTGAGGATGCCCGAGAGGAGACAGTTGTTGATTTGCTGGAAATTGAGGATGCTGTCTACAATCCGTTTCCTGTCGGCCGCCTTGATAAGGATACAGAGGGATTATTGCTGCTTACAAATGACGGCAAACTTTCGCACCGGTTGCTTTCACCGAAAAAGCATGTTCCTAAAACATATTTTGCGGTCATAAAAGGAATCGTTACAGACGAAGATATAGAATCCTTTAAAAAAGGTGTTACCCTTGATGACGGTTATGTAACCAAACCTGGGCACCTTGTTATCTTGAAGGCTGGCGAAACCTCTGATATTGAGCTTGCGATTTCAGAAGGCAAATTTCATCAAGTTAAAAGAATGTTTGAGAGTGTAGGAAAGAAGGTCATCTATCTGAAGCGAATTTCGATGGGACCGCTTGCGCTTGACGAAACATTGGAGCTTGGGGAATACAGAGAGCTCACTGATGAGGAGATACAACTTCTTCAAGATTATGAAGTAAATTAAAACATGCAGCATAAAAAAACGCCAAACCAATTTTGGCGTTTTTTTATATTGCATGTAAATATGCAGTATATTATCAATAATCAATCTACGGTTTAAGACGTCATTTTCACTTTTTTTCTAGTTGTTGTCCATTTTCCACGACTTGGACTTTTCACCAAATCGTTATAAGCTAAAACATTCAAATCTCTTTGAATCGTTCGAGGAGTAATACCAAATTCCTCCACTAGCTCTTGTGTTGTTACTGTTCCACGCTTACTAATAAACATGTAGACGGATTTGATACGGTTTAACATCCGGTTAGTTGAAGGTTTCAATAAACCACTCCCTATCCTTTTTTCAAACCTTTGGCAAATTCCTGCGACCGACAGCTTATTTGAAGATTTATTCTTCAAGCGTATGTAATTTTCTTCTTTACAGACAACTCCTTTTCAAATGGCTATAGTGAACAAAAATGAACTTCTATAAATATTGTATCCCTATTTACTTTTTAATTCTACATTATTTGCTCAAATTTACAAAATATTTGATTATTAATGTATAAATATACCACCCCCTGGTTTTTTCCTTACCATATCATATGGTACAAACTATTAACTTTATGATAACAAATTGCATGAAGTACAATAAAAATGTTTATTAACACCTTTTTTTCCATTATAATCAAAACGATAAACATTTTTGGAGGATATGTGATTGGAAAACATAAGAAAAGATCAGCTAGTTCATCCTAGAGAGAACATTTATTTTGTACTCGTGCTGCTTGTAAGTATCGGCACACTTATTTTATTGCTTTTTTCGGTTATTGGTATTATTATCTATGCAGCAATAATTGCTGTCATGCTGTTTTTACATGCACTTTCGATGGCTGGCATTAGGAGAAATGGAGTTAAACTGGGAGAAGATCAATTTCCTGAGCTTTATGCAAAGGCGGTTGGTATCGCCAAAGATCTTGAGCTGAGCAAGCTCCCAGATATATATATACTGGAATCAGAGGGTATCCTTAACGCATTTGCGACCAAGTTTGTGCGCAGGAATATGGTAGTGTTGTATTCAAGTATTTTTGAAATGGTTGACAGAGGTGCGGAAAAAGAAGTCATGTTCATCATGGCTCATGAATTTACCCATTTGAAACGTAAACATGTTCATTACGGTTTTTTCCTGTTGCCGGCATTGTATATTCCTTTCCTGGGAAATGCTTATTTACGTGCATGCGAATATACCTGTGACAGAACAGCAGCCTATTATGTTCAATCATTTACTGCAGCAAAGAATGCCTTGACCATGCTTGGGATTGGTACAACCTTATACAATAAAGTGAATAAACAGGCATATATGGAGCAATTGGAAAAAGAGAGCGGCTTTTTCGTATGGTTCAATGAAAAGCTGTCTACACATCCTCATTTGCCTAAAAGAGTTTATGCAATTGAGTCCTTTTATAATGAAATTGACCTAAAGCCATTAAAGGAATCGAAGAGAGGCATGTGGGTAGGTATTTCCGTATTTGTAGCTGGTGTTATTATTTTCATCGGGTTAGTTAGCGCTGCAGTTGCTGGAATAACATCCTTCATTCAACATTCTGATTTTGCTGAATTCATAAAATCTGGTGGAACAGAGTTTTCATACCCAGAAGATGAAGATTTATATTATGACGGTTATTATACGGAGCTTCATGAAGCAGCATATCAAAATGATATAGATACAGTGAAAACGCTGCTTGATAGTGGGGCAGATCCAAATTCTCAAGATGAAGACGGAATGACACCGCTTATGTATGCAGTTTATCAAGGTGCAGATATGGAGCTTATTCAGCTTTTAATTGATAATGGATCAGATATAAACATAGTAGATGCGTACGGCTATACAGCCTATGATTATGCGACAGAAAGTAATTATCAAGACATTTTAGATTTGTTTGATAGTTATATATATCAATAAGAGACAAGCGGCTGATACATCAGCCGCTTGTTGTTATTTTTTATAAGGTGCAATAGTCCTGCAAAAATCGCCGATGACTGCCAACCATATTTGCAGGCAACTTCTCTAAATCAAAAAATTGCAGTTGAAAGGCCTCTTCCTTGTTAACTTTCATTTGGCCGCTGTACTTCCTCGTATAATAAGCTGCTGTAACGGAGTAGAAGGGATCTCCGTTTGCTGCAACTGTATAATACTCTTTTCCAGAATAGATGTTTAATAGCTTTAGCTCCTCTACCTGCAAGCCAGTTTCTTCCCAAACCTCTCGTTTAGCTGTTTCTTCTGTACTCTCTGCCAATTCCATTAAACCGCCAGGCAGCCCCCATACTTTATGAGGATGTGTTCTTTCCTGCAAGAGCACTCTTTTGTCCGCATCCTCCATAATAACAACAGCACCAACGAGTATTAACGGCATCTTGCCAACCTTTTGCCGCAGCTCCTTAATATATTCCATAACGCCAACCCTTTCAGAACCTTTTTTTAATATTTTACAGGAAGAAGCGTAAAACCGAAAATTTTTGAATGTCTTATGATTCCTTTATGTGTGGGAATGATAAGAAAAGCAACCAAAAACAGACAAAATCAATACAGGGCTTGTCTTTTATTGATAAGAATTGGTGGGATTATGGTAAAATACTTTTATATATTCTAAAAAACATAAGAATAAAGCTAAAGCAAGATATTCTGCAAAGGAAAAACATATTGGAATATTAGGTTAAGGAGGCTGGTTTAGTGAAAGCACTGGATTGGTTAAAAGAAGTACATATTCGTAAAGATGATTTCATCCAAGATTTACAAGGCTTACTTCAAATAAAAAGTGTGCTGGATGAAGAAAATGCAACAGAAGATGCTCCGTTTGGACAAGGTGTTAAAGAAGCCTTGACCTTTATGCTGGAGCTTGGCAAAAGAGACGGGTTTGAAGAAAAGAATGTTAAGAACGTAGCAGGACATGTGAAGTTTGGAGCTGGTGATGAAAGCATTGGAATCCTTTGTCATGTTGATGTTGTTCCAGAAGGAGACGGCTGGTCAAGTGATCCTTACAGCGCAGAAATTCGCGATGGGAAAATATTCGCAAGAGGTGCCTTGGATGATAAAGGTCCTACGATGGCAGCTTATTATGCCATGAAAATAATTAAAGAATTGGATTTGCCTTTAACAAAGGAAGTTAAAATGATTATTGGAACAGATGAAGAGAGTGATTGGAGATGCGTCACAACGTACTTCCAAGAAGAACCAATGCCAACGATGGGATTTGCACCTGATGCGGATTTTCCGATCATTTATGCGGAAAAAGGAATATCTGATTTTGATATGGTTCAGTCTTTGGACGAGATGGCCCAGTATGAGTCTGGAAAAGTGGGCATAGTTTCTTTTTCTTCTGGAAGAAGATACAATATGGTCCCAGATTTTGCGGAAGCGAGGCTGCATGTTCTATCAGATCAGACGGAAATCATTCAGCGCTTCCAGGAATATTTAAGCAGGGACAATTTAACAGGTCAATATACAGTAGATGCAGGTGAACTAGTATTAGAGCTTGAAGGTGTTTCCGCACATGGAATGGAGCCCAATAATGGGGTAAATGCCGGTCTTAAGCTTGCGTCCTTTCTAGCTGATTTGCCACTTGATGAAAAGGCAGCGAATTACTTTCAGTTTGTTAACGGTTACTTCAAAGATGACTCAAGAGGTCAAAAATTAGGAGTAGCTTATAACGATGATATCACGGGAGACTTAACATTGAATGTAGGCATCCTGCAATATAATCAACAAGTCGGCGGCAAAATAGGATTAACATGCCGTTATCCGGTCACAAATGAAATGGAAAAGACAAAGGCTGTGTTAGATAAATTGCTTGCTGGCCATGGATTTGTGATTGAGAATTTTACAGACTCCAAGCCTCATCATGTCAACAAGGATTCTGAGCTGATTCAAACATTAAGCAAGGTTTATTTAGAACAGACAGGTGAAGAGCCGAAACTGATTTCAATCGGCGGCGGAACATACGCAAGATCTCTGGAAAATGGCGTTGCCTTTGGCCCTCTGTTTCCAGGCAGAGATGATATTGCTCATCAGAAGGATGAATACATGTTTATCGAGGATTTGCTTAAAGCAACAGCAATTTATGCCCAAGCTATATATGAGCTAGCAAAATAAATATTACTAACATGGTTAAGGGGGAGAGAAAATGAGTATTGTATGGATGAATGGAGCTTTTATTGATAGATCTGAAGCAAAGGTTGATATTGAGGACAGAGGTTATCAGTTTGGTGACGGTATATATGAAGTGATAAGAGTTTATAATGGAAAGCTGTTTACTGCAAATGAGCATCTCGAACGCTTGCTTGGCAGCGGTGATAAGCTGAGTATCAAGATAGAGTATACTGTCGAAGAACTCAAGCTGTTAATGGAACAGCTTGTAGAAAAGAACAAACTGGAAACAGGAATCATCTATATGCAGGTCACAAGAGGCACCAGTTCGAGGAACCATGCATTCCCTGCAGAAGATACTCCTCCGACTTATATAGCTTATACGAAAGAGGTTAGTATTCCTTATGAGCAGCTTGATAACGGTGTGGAAGCCATTACGGTAGAAGATATCCGCTGGTCGAGATGTGATATTAAGAGTTTGAATTTGCTTGGCAATGTGATTGCCAAGCAGAAAGCGACGGAAGCTGGCTGCTATGAAAGCATTCAATATCGGGAACTGACAGTTACAGAAGGAAGCTCCTCTAATATATGGATTATGAAGGATAACAGTGTGAAAACACATGAAGCCAACCAATTTATTTTAAATGGAATTACAAGACAGAAGATCATTCAGTTATGTAAGGAAAACGAAATAGAGATAATAGAAGAAGCCTTTACAATCGAGGACCTGATAGATGCTGATGAGGTATTTCTATCGAGTACAACAGCTGAAGTGATGCCGATTATATCCATAAACAATGTGCCTGTTGGCAACGGTGAAATAGGTCCTGTTACGAGAAACTTGCAGAAACTGTTTAAGGATGCAATTGAAAGTGAATGTGGACAATTAGTTTAATATGTTCTGTGAAAATGAGAAGAGTCCCTCTATCTATAAGAGGGACTCTTCTTAATCTAGTGCAAATACATCTGTTGATAAGTATCTCTCACCAGTATCGCATACAATAAAGACGACGACATCATCAGCGGACAATTGTTTTGCTGCTTGGACGGCAGCATAGCAGGCTGCACCAGAGGATGGTCCTGCCAGTATTCCTTCTTCAAGTGCAAGTCTTCTTGTATACTCATATGCAGCTTCATCTGTTACTAAGTGGATTTGATCATAAACATTCTGGTTTAATATATCTGGAATAAAGCCAGGGCTTGTGCCGACAAGTTTATGCTTTCCAGGAGCACCGCCAGACAGAACTGGAGATCCAGCTGGTTCTGCGACATGGACGCGTATATTTGGAAATACCTCTTTTAGTACCTCGCCAGTTCCAGTTATTGTTCCACCAGTCCCTGCTGTTGCTACGAATGCAGCCAAAGACTTATTCAGTTCAGCCATTGCTTTAATAATTTCTGGAGCAGTTGTTTTCCGGTGCGCTTCAGGATTATGGCTGTTGCTGAATTGCATGGGTACAAAAGAGTTTGGAATTTCGTCCTTCAGCTCCAATGCTTTTTTTATACTTCCAGGCATTTTTTCGTCACCTGGTGTCAGCACAACCTCAGCTCCATATGCTTTTAAAATATTGATTCTTTCCTTTGTCATCGTGTCTGGCATAACAAGAATGGCGCGATAGCCTTTAGCAGCTGCATTCATTGCCAAGCAGATGCCTGTGTTGCCGCTTGTTGGTTCAATTATAGTGGAACCAGGAACAAGCTTTCCTGCCTTTTCTGCGGCTTCAATCATATTGAATGCCGCCCTGTCTTTTACACTTCTGCTAGGATTAAAATATTCCAGTTTTGCGTAAATGACAGCACCATTTTTTTCACCAATAGAGTTCAAACGAACTAATGGAGTGTCACCAATAAGCTCAGATACGGATCCATACAATTTCATTGTTATTTCCTACTTTCTTTTTACTAAATATGAATAAAATCTCACATAGATGGTGATTGCTGATAAGGTACAAGAATGTCCTTGTCTTCTATTTCTTTCAATTAAAGTGAGATTCATGAAGATTAAGATTAAAAACAAGGGAAAAGGATATATAATAACAATATATTCTTTACATAAAAGGACTTTTTGCGAATGTTTAATAGTATTATAGCTATAATTGCCCATAAAAGAAAAATAATTTACCTTTAATAGGATAAACAAGAAAAGGATGCTTTTATGAACACGAATACACATTATTTTATTGCGATAGGTTTGCCGGAAGCTGTCCGGCTAGAAGTAGAGGCTGTAAGGGGTAAGCTTAAAGAAGCATTTCCTTTTAAAAAATGGGTGCATCCGCAAGACTACCATATTACTTTAGCTTTTTTGGGAGCAGCAACGGAAGAACAAAAGAGCGAACTTATCACTATTCTAAATGAAGATAGTTACGATATAGACCATTTTACATTGAATATCGACAAATTAGGAGTATTCGGCAGTCAGGACAGTCCACGGATTTTCTGGTTAGGATTGGAGGATCATCCATCGCTGCACCAGTTAAGAGAGAATATATATATTAAGTGCAAAAAGGCAGGCTTTACTTTAGAGACTAGGCCCTATCATCCGCATATTACGATTGCAAGGAAATGGGCAGGAACAGAGAGATTTCGCCAGAACATGCTGAATTCCCAAAACCCATTCAGTGATGCGAAACCTTCCTTTCAAGTAGAGCAATTTTCTTTATTTCAGACACATTTAAATAAAGAACCAAAATATGAAGCAATATATACAAAAAAATTTATTTAATAGAAAAGTACAGGTTTTTTTAGGGGGAAAAGCTTTGGCACAATTAATTAAGCTAAAAGACTATATATCACGTTACCAACAAAATATACTGCTGTATCCGTCCCGTTATGTCCGCTTAAAAAAGCAGAAATGGGAAGGTGTTAAAAAGGCATTTGATACACAAGACATGAAAATATTCTACGAGGATAATGAAAGTTTAGACGATATAACAGAGGAAAAGGAATCTCTTTTTCTAAAAATCAGAGGAATGATGAATAAAAAGCCGAAGGAAGAAGAGCTCCTTTTATTTCCGGCAGCTGTTAAAGAAGAAGACAAAGAAGAGCAAATATTTTCCTTTGATTATAAAGCCAATGCTCTTAATGAGCCTCAATCAGAAGAACAATTGAAGCTGCAATTTTTAAATCAGCTTTTTCGTTTTCAGCTGAAATGGGCTAGTTCTACTCTTACAGAAAAATCAACTGTTAAGAAGGCGTTTTATTATGATGAGCACTTGAAATATTTTTTGCAACGATTTCCTGATACATATTTAGTGCTATACAAACCAGTTTTCTTGTTAAAAAATGCTCCTATTGATCTGGAAGTCATGATGGTGACACCAACTGCTGTGTGGTGCATCACTATCCTAGAAGAGGAAGATTCCGCTGTTTACCTAGGTTCAAATGAAAAATTTTGGGTAAAGAAATATAATGACAAAGAAAAAAAGACGTTAAGCCCGTTGATTGCTTTAAACAGGACAGAAAAAATTGTCCGCGGAATTCTCGACAGGCATGATGTTGCACTGCCTATTCAAAAGGCTATCCTGACAAGGAATGGCTATATTGATTATCCAACGATACCATATGATTTAAAGATTATTGAAAAAAGAAATTATGATGAGTGGTTCCGTATGATGAGAACCCAGCAATCACCTATCAAGGCTATCCAGCTGAAAGCGGCAGAAAGTTTGCTGCAATATTGTTTAACAACTTCTGTTCGAAGATATGATTGGGATGCTCCAGAGGAGGAGGAATCATAAACGAATAGTGTTTAGGTAACAAGAGAAGGAGTGGGGAATGATGCTATCTATTAAAAGGGACTATTATGCTTATTTAGATGAGCTGTCTGTTATTACTATACTGCTGCCTTATATGTATCATGGCGGTGAAGCGGATGCCTTTACAGTACAGGGAGAATACTCTGTACCATTAACCATTAAGAAAAAGGAAACGATGCAGCAATATGTTAAATATACTTGCATCTCTTCTGAATTGCTGGATGCAGGCAAAAGCTATACCATTATTGATAACCACAATGGCAGCACTGATTTGCAGATTGGTGCAGTCATAAGAACGAAAGAGTTTGATATGCGTTATTTTTATGAAGGTCCGTTAGGTGTGCAATACAGCGCTGAGAAAAGCCATTTTTTCTTATGGGCTCCAACAGCTCAACAAGTAAAGCTCGTTCTTCAAGATCCTATACATTCTGAGCGCCGTATGGAAATCCCGATGGCAAGACAAGAAAAGGGTGTGTGGACAGCTGAGGTAGAGCAGGATGTAGACGGCTTTCACTATACTTATTTAGTTCTTATTAATCTTGAGTGGAGAGAAGCGGTTGATCCGTATGCAGTTGCTGTTAGCGTCAATGGTGAAAAGGGTGTCATCGTTGATTTAGGAAAAACAAAAACGGTGAAACCTAAACTGCCAGCACTTGCCTCCCCTGTTGACAGCATTATTTATGAAACCCATATCCGTGACTTTACTATCCATCCGAACAGTGGAGCAGATAAGAAAGGGACGTACTTAGGTGCTGCCCAGCTGAACACGAAAACCCCAACTGGAGAATGGACCGGACTTTCGTATGTGAAAGAACTCGGCGTGACTCATCTTGAACTTCTGCCTGTCCATGATTTCGAAGAAGTGGATGAATTAAATGTTTTTAAACGATATAACTGGGGTTATAATCCATCACATTTCAATGTCCCTGAAGGCAGTTATTCAACAAATCCGACTGACCCATACGCAAGGATTAAAGAATTAAAACAGCTTATCCAAGCAATTCATGAGCAAGGAATAAGGGTCATTATGGATGTTGTTTATAACCATGTGTACAAAAAAGAAGACTCGCCGTTTGAGAAGATTCTCCCAGGCTACTTCTTCCGCTATGACATTCACGGAATGCCTTCTAACGGTACAGGTGTAGGCAATGATATTGCCTCTGAGCGTCTGATGGTAAGAAGATATATTCTGGACTCCGTTCGCTTCTGGCTGGAGGAATACCAGATTGACGGCTTCCGTTTTGATTTGATGGGCATATTGGATGTAGAGACAATGCAGGGGGTTCGGGAGATTTGTGACAGTAAAGATCCGTCTATTTTAACCTTTGGAGAGGGGTGGAATCTGCAGACACCTCTACCAGATGATCTCAAGGCGATAATTAGCAATCAACATAAAATGCCTCGAATCGGCCAGTTCAATGATCAATTCCGCGATCAAATAAAGGGAAGTACATTTGATTTGGAACATACAGGCTTTGCATTAGGGAATGGGAGTCAGCCAGCAGTGCATGAGCTTCTCTCTGGCAGCATTGGATTAGCAGAACAAAACGCAGGAATATTTACAGAGCCGAATCAGACAATCAATTATGTAGAATCGCATGATAACCATACGCTTTGGGATAAAATTGAGGCGTGCTTTCCTGACTTGGAGATGAGCTTGAAACGTAAAAAACATCGACTTGCCACATCCATCGTCTTACTCAGCCAAGGCATACCATTTCTTCACAGCGGTCAGGAGTTTTTCCGAACGAAATACGGTGTAGAAAACAGCTATAAATCGCCTGATGAAATTAACAGACTTGACTGGGATAGAAGAGATACATTTCTTGATAATGTCCAATTTATAAAAGACCTTATATCTTTGCGCAAATCAACCGCTGCACTGCGGCTGACAAGCGCTGAAGCTATTAGAAAGCATGTCACTATTCAATCACATTCCCCTTTATTCGTAGAATACAAACTGAACAATATTGAAGACTATGGTGATTGGGAAACACTTATTATCTATATCAACGCTGATGACGATTCACAAAGGGCAGCTGTCGAAGAAGGAAATTGGAAGCTGCTGTTAAAGGGAGAAGAAGTGTATCTCCATGATCTTCCTGATGTGGAAAAAACCATCGATATAAACCCGATTGGCATAACAATTATTGGAAAGCGAAAAGAGACAAACTGAATAGGCAGAAATTTAATTTTTGAAAAATAATATTATATTGCAGATAGACTTGACTAAAAAACCAAATAAGAGATAATATTTAATGTGATAGCTATTGTTGTCAGTTACTGATTGTAATAGCTCTCTTTTTTTATAACAATAAATTATTCTTGATACATTGATTTTTTTCATTAGCATAGTATGTTTTTTGGGGTACTATGTCCTTTTCTATTTATGATGATTAATATTGCACTTAAATGCGTAGAACGCTAAGAATAAAGAGTTTTTTATTAGTTAGAACGAATCAATCTGTTTGTTCTTCCTACAAGGGATAAAAAAGGTTCAAACAAGAATGACTCATCCTAAAATCATGGAGCAATATATATAGTAGGTGAACAATGTTGGAACATTTATTAGGACAAGATTGGGAAATAACCCCTGCAGGCGGGGAAACAGGCGAGGCCTTTTTCGCCCAGAATAATGGCCAGAAGCTGTTTCTGAAAAGAAACTCTTCGCCTTTTTTAGCTGTTTTGTCTGCAGAAGGAATTGTCCCAAAACTTGTTTGGACAAAAAGATTTGAAAACGGAGATGTATTTACTGCGCAGCAGTGGCTTATCGGCAGGGAATTCAGCCAATCTGATATGACAGATGACAGGGTTGTGATGCTGCTGAAAAAAATCCATACATCTAAACCGTTATTGGAAATGCTGAAAAGGCTTGGAAAAACAACCTTGATGCCAAATATGATCCTTGCTGTTATTAAAGCAGAACTGGATGAAGAACTGACGGGGAATACAACCATCACGAATTCAATTGCCTTTTTAGAACAGAATCTTCCATCGATAAAAACGGAGGAAGAAGTTGTCTGCCATTGTGATGTAAATCATAACAACTGGCTGCTATCAGAAGACAACCAGTTGTATTTAATCGATTGGGATGGCGCAATGATTGCAGATCCGGCAATCGATTTAGGAATGCTTCTTCACTGGTATATCCCAAAATCAGATTGGAAAGAATGGCTTGAAAAATATGGATTTGAGCTGACTGACAACCTGATGCTGCGCATGAAGTGGTATGTGGTAGCCCAAACCCTAAATTCTATCCAATGGTATAAAAAGAAATCCCGCTATCATGAGATGGAAAAGTGGATACAATTCCTAAATGACCAGGATTTAGCCTGAAAAGTCATTTATTCCATCGACCCATTGGGACAGCTGCTCTTGAGAGGATTGGATATGATTGTTTAAATTGTTTGCCTGAATTCCTCTTTGGCTGTACTGGCTTATTTCTTCTAAAATCGGAAGAATGTTTTGGTCGATATTGCCATTGACCTTTAAGGAAGTAACAAGACGTTCAAGTTGTTCACATTCAGAAACAGAACCACAGCAGTCCTCTTGATGGTTGTTTAAAATATCCTTTAGTATACCTAATTGATGTTCATGTGTAATTGGCATCTAGTTGCACCCTTTCTTCAGGTCTCTTTTATAAAAAATGGTCAAATACCAGTAAAGGAATTCACTAATAGGTTGTGAATTCTTTTTTTTCTTTATACGATATTTGCATTTGTAAAATTACCCTGTATTTTTTGACATAATTGTAGCGTGTTATGGAAAAGAAAAGAGTATTGCATGATAGCCGCAAGAATGGTATTGTTTGTTGATGGATATATACGTAAAGAAGGAGTGTCACAATGCGATTAAGACATAAACCGTGGGCAAAGGACAAGCTGCTGGCATATCCCCAATATGCAGTGCAGCATCCGGAGGAATGGAAAGGAAAATGGGATCAAGCTTTCAGCGTTAAAGGACCCATTCATATAGAGGTAGGTACAGGAAAAGGCAGATTTATTACAGAGATGGCAAAAGCTAATCCAGATATTAACTATATCGGGATTGAACTGCAAGAAAGTGTCATCGTTTCCGCTTTAGACAGAGTGATTGAGGCGGAAATTCCGAATCTAAAGCTGATGAATCTCGATGCATCTAAGCTGACTGACTATTTCCTTAAAGGGGAAGTAGAGCGCGTTTATTTGAATTTCTCTGATCCATGGCCAAAAACTAGACATGAGAAGAGAAGGCTAACTTATAAGAATTTCCTAAAGTCATATGAGGAAGTCCTTATCCCGAACGGTGAAATTCACTTTAAGACAGATAACCAAGGGTTATTTGAATATTCTCTTCGCAGCTTCTCTGAGTATGGCATGCTGCTGAAGTATGTCAGCCTTGATCTTCATAACAGCGATTATGAAGGTAATATAATGACTGAATATGAAGAGAAATTCTCTGAGCGTGGCAGCAGAATTTACCGCAGTGAAACCCAATTCAGATGATAAGACAAAGAGACTAATGCTAAAGCTAGTCTCTTTTTTTGTTGTCTAAAGAAAAATCAACTATAATTTTGGTAAGAATAATGATTAGGAGGCTAGCTTGAATGAACAGTTTAAAGATTGGTGAAATTACGGTGACATGGCTAAATGGTGGTGTTACAAAAATGGATGGTGGTGCCATTTTTGGTGTTGTACCAAAGCCATTATGGTCCAAAAAGTATGAGTGCAATGAGGTAAATCAAGTAACACTTCCTTCAGACCCGATGTTTCTTGAGTGGGATGGAAAACGAATACTGATTGATGCAGGAATTGGAAATGGGAAGCTTACGAAAAAGCAAATGCGCAATTATGGTGTTGATGAAGAATCTTTTCTTGAAAGAGATTTACAAGCACTTGGGGTTTCTCCAACAGAAATTGATTATGTGCTGATGACACATATGCATTTTGATCATGCTTGCGGACTATCTAAGTTAGAAAATGACAAATTGGTGTCTATTTTTCCGAATGCAGAAATCATTACTTCAGAAACGGAGTGGCAGGAAATGAAAAACCCGAATATCCGCTCTAGAAATACATATTGGGAACAAAATTGGCAGCCGATTGAAGCACAAGTCAAAACCTTTGAAACAGAATGGAGCATGGGTCCGTTAAAGCTTATTCATACGGGAGGCCATAGTGATGGTCATTCTATTCTTCTTATCGAAGACGGAGGCGAGACAGCCATCCATATGGCAGATTTATTGCCAACACATGCACATCAAAATGTTCTGTGGGTGACAGCATATGATGATTACCCGATGACATCCATATCAGAAAAACAAAAATGGTTTAAATGGGGAGCAGACAAAAATGCCTGGTTTACATTTTATCATGATGCATTATACCGAAGTGTTAAATGGAATGAAGCAGGAGAAATAACAGAAGCAATAAAGCGGGATTAGTAAAAATGTCCATTGCAAGTATCGCAATGGACTTATGTATCTTTAAAGCTCATATATATCAAGCAAATTTCCTGTTTTGCTGTCTGCTAGAAATTCGAAAGACTCATTTTTGCCATCATTATCTCTCGTGATTCCACCGCGATAAATGAGCTGTGTTGTACCGGCTGTTTCATAGGGTTCTTTTTGCATGTTGATCCAGCTGCCTGTAATAGGTCCTTGCTCTTTAAAAACAGCCTTAACTATTTTTAGAACGCGGTCACTTGACAGGGAATAATTTCTGGAAACAGCTTCCTTTACTGCATAGCTTGCTGCAAATCCTACAGCTGCTCCTGCAACTATCGTTTTCCAGTTCATGATTTTAGCTCCTTTCTTTCGTTCTTATTATAGCCAAAATATTAGAGATAAGTGAAATAAAACCAAAAAAACCAGTAATAAACCTATTTTGGTTATATTAATAATAATCTATTTAGCGAGCAATATGTTTAATGGTGGCAAGGAAATTAATATTTCGATAAAATAAATATATACATAATTTTTAAAAAAAGAGGAGCAATACGATGAATGAGCAAACATTGGAATTATTCCGTACACTGACTGAGCTACGCGGTGTTGCAGGAAATGAGCATGAAGTACGTGATTTTATGCGTAAGGAGCTTGCCCTTTACAGCGATGAAATCATTCAAGACAATCTTGGCAGCATTTTTGGTGTGAAAAAAGGAAGTACTGATGGTCCTAAAGTAATGGTTGCAGGACATATGGATGAAGTTGGCTTTATGGTTACTTCTATCACAGAAAACGGAATGCTGCGTTTTCAGCCGCTGGGAGGTTGGTGGAGCCAAGTCTTGCTTGCCCAGAGAGTTCAGGTAATGACAGACAACGGTCCAGTTATCGGTGTAATAGCTTCAATTCCTCCACATTTACTTGATGACGCACAGCGTAATAAACCGATGGATATTAAAAACATGCTTATTGATATCGGTGCTGACGACAAAGCAGATGCTGTTTCAATCGGCATCAAGCCAGGGCAGCCTATTGTTCCAATTTGTCCTTTTACTCCAATGGCTAATAAAAAGAAAATTATGGCCAAGGCTTGGGATAACCGCTATGGCTGCGGTCTTGCAATTGAGCTGCTGAAGGAGCTGCAAGGAGAAGTGCTGCCAAATACTTTGTATTCTGGTGCAACTGTTCAAGAAGAGGTTGGCTTGCGCGGCGCGCAAACAGCTGCCAATATGATTCAGCCAGATATTTTTTATGCATTAGACGCGAGTCCTGCAAATGATACTTCTGGTGATAAAAACCAGTTTGGCCAATTAGGTAAAGGTGCTTTGCTTCGCATCTACGATCGGACAATGGTAACGCATAGAGGCATGAGAGAATTTATCCTCGATACAGCTGAAAGCAATAATATTGCGTATCAATACTTCATCTCCCCTGGCGGTACAGATGCAGGAAGAGTGCATACAGCAAATGATGGAGTGCCTAGTGCTGTAATCGGCATCTGCTCACGATATATCCATACAAGTGCATCCATCATTCATATTGATGACTATGCAGCTGCAAAGGAACTGGTTGTGAAGCTTGTAAAAGCGACAGATAAAGCAATGGTGGATTCAATTAAAGCAAATGTATGAGGAGAGTAACAAGAGGCAGACAATTAGACTGTCTCTTTTTCCATGAAGAAAAAGGTTTTTAAAGAGAGGCGGATGGAAATGATTGTTTGCATCGGAACAAGAAACCCAGCAAAAACAAGTGCTGTTAAAGAAGGATTCAGCACAATGACAGACGTAGAGTTCATAGAAATAGATGTCTCTTCAGAGGTAAGTGCCCAGCCATTCTCTGATGAAGAAACAATGACTGGGGCAATTAATCGTGCAAAAAATGCTTTAGCTGCTGGAAAAGGCGACATTGGCATTGGTCTTGAAGGCGGTGTGAAGCAAACAGAACACGGCCTGTTCGTCTGCAACTGGGGAGCCCTTGTACTTCGCGACGGCAGAACCTATATTGGCGGAGGTGCGAGCATTCCTTTGCCCACGGAAGTGGCAGATGCTCTGTTGGAAGGGGAAGAGCTTGGTCCTGTAATGGATCGTTATGCAAACAAAAAGAATGTCCGTCATCATGAAGGTGCTATTGGCGTATTTACGAACGGCAGAATTACGAGACAAAAAATGTTTGCACATGTTATCGAATCATTGGTTGGGCAATACGAATATGATGCTAAGTCACGTTCATAATAAAGAGTAAGCATAATAGTAGTGAAACAGCAGAGATTTTGTTAGTATCAATTAATAAAAAGCTTTAATCAGGGGGATTAAGACGATGAGAGATCTACAGTCACAAGAAGAATTTAATGAGTTGAAAAACAGCAGCAATAAACATGTTTTCCTATTTTCTGCTAACTGGTGCGGAGACTGTCGCTTCATTGAACCATTCATGCCAGAAGTAGAGCAAAAATACAGTGAGTATACATTTATTCACATTGACCGCGATAAGTTCATCGATACTTGCATTGAGTTAGATGTATTTGGAATTCCAAGCTTTATCGCATTTGAAAACGGGAAAGAGCTAGGCCGTTTTGTCAGCAAAGATCGTAAAACGCAAGAGGAAATTGAGCAGTTTATTGAGTCGTTATAATCATATAAGAGAAAAATGAAAAACAGCGTGTCTCTGTAAAAACGCTGTTTTTTTCTGCACAACAAAATTCTACATTCTTTGAAAAGACGGTCAACTGCTATTATAATAGGAACAGCATAGATCATTACCCACTCTTAAAGGGGGAAAAAGCATTAATGAAGATGGATAGCAAAAAAATGAAAAATCTCTTACAGGACAGGCTTAAAGCCGAAGGAAGAGTATTTACGTTTGATTCTAAAAAGGATCAACTTCGAATAGAAAGCAAGGATACAGGAAAGGGTGTAACCGTTTCTCTGCCAGGAATTATTGCAAAATGGGAGCTGGAAAAGGAAAAGGCTGTTGACGAGGTTGTATACTATATTGAAAATGGTTTAACAGCATTAGTGGATGACCCTACACTTGAGGGGAAAGAAAAAAATATTTACCCTGTTATTCGTTCCACTTCGTTTCCAGTTCAAACGAATGAAGAAATACCCTTTGTAGTAGATGAACATACAGCAGAAACAAGAATATATTATGCCTTGGATATGGGAAATACGTATAGACTCATTGATGAGAAAATCATGGCGAAGGAAAACTGGAAACATAGCAGAATTAAGGAAGTAGCCTTGTTTAATGCTCGCTCTTTAAGCACGGCCCTTAAAAAAGATGTTGTAGCAGGCAACACTTTTTATTTCCTAAATACAAATGACGGATATGATGCTAGCCGCATCCTTAATGACTCTTTCCTGAAGGAAATGAGCGAGACAGTGAAGGGGACGATGGCAGTTGCAGTACCTCATCAAGACGTATTAATTATAGCGGATATTGAAAATGAGACTGGTTATGATATTTTGGCACAGATGACGATGAGTTTCTTTGCCAGCGGCAGAGTGCCAATCACTGCGTTGTCCTTCTTGTATGAAGACGGCAGCCTTGAGCCTGTTTTTATATTAGGTAAAAATAAGAAAAAAGAGCAATAATATTAAGTGCTTTGTATGCAAAACTTAATCAATTTGATTTGATAATATTGCCTGAATGAAAACAGGATGTAATATTCGTTATCTACAATAAGGGTAGTGTGCGTGTTGATTAAGACTAAGAGGGTCTTATTAACAAGCAACTGCCCTTTTTCAATAGGATATTTGGTAAATAATAGATGCGAATAAATGTTTTGCCTTCTTGCAATTAAAATTTTGTAAAATATAATAGAAAAAGCAGGGATAATAGCGATTTTTATCTCGATTTTATTAATAAACTGTTAAAATAGTAGAGAGAAAGATGGAAAGAGTGATTTACAGTGAGTTGGTTCAAGAAAGTAATAAAGCAGTTTATTAAAGAGGACCAAGAAGAAACGGACCAATTTGAAGCTGCAGAAGAAAAAAGCGAAGCACCGCATGTACAAAACGATTGGAATAATGAGTGGAAAAAAGAAGTAGATTCAAAGATTATTTATCAATATCCAAAGGGGAAGTTTCGTTTTCCTGTTATATCAGATGATGAAATAGGCATTTCCGGCAGACCAGCCAGACAGGAGAACGCAGCTGAACGAAGGCAGAGTGGTTCAGCCTATGCTAAAAGGCAATCACCGCCGGAAGAGGAAAAGCAAAGCACACCAGCTTTTACAGGCAGGCAAACACCGCCCGAAGAAAATGCATTTACTGCAGGCAGGTTTGAGAAGCCAGGTGAAAGAACCCTGCAAGGGGCAGCCAATGCAGGCAAACAAGAGCGCCCGCTAGAAAGAAGACAGTATGGTTCAGCAGGTAAGGAAAGATCTGAATTTCAACAAGGCAGAAGGAAGTCTGCTGTTTCAAATAGGCAGGAGCCTGCTGAAACAAAACCAAGCTCCGATGCCTTACATAACAGAACAAAGCCACGGGAAATACCAGAAAGCAGTCCGAAGAGCTATCAGTCAAAAATGCCGTTTAAACCGACAGAAATACCGTCTCCTATTTATGGATATAATCGGCCGGCAGTTCAAGCTAAACCAAAGATGGAACCAAAATCGGTCCGTCCCGTTATGGACAGCAGCGATTTTCTGACATCTATTATGCGAAGAAAAGAGGCGGAACAAGCAGCCTTACGAGCACAGCAGAAAGAAGAGCCAATCGAGAGCTCATTGCTGGATAAAGAATCATTAGTGCGCCCAAACAGTGGTGAGGAAACGAAAGCTGAACTCACCCCTGAAGCAATAGAGAAAAAAGCCGAACATCTTCTTACAGAAGTAACAGAAAGAAACAAAGCAAAAGAACAAGAAGTAATATATGCTGCAGAGACAGCACTTCTCCCAGAAGAAAAACAGCAAATCGAATCCGCTGCAACCTTAGAGCTTGCGGAGCAACCAATTCCTCATGAAGAACAACAGGAAGTAAGCATAGCAATGCAGGAGTCAAAAGAGGCAGAAGCAGAAATGCCTTTCGTTGTGGAGCTGATAGAGGAAACAAACCTTCAGGTAGAAGCGCCGGATACTTTAGACGCTCGAATCCAGCAGGTGCTAGAGGAAGAAGTGATTGAAGCAGAAATAACAGCAGTTATTGAAAATGGAGAAGACCCTGTCATGCAGGCAGAGGAGCCGTATGCAGTTGAGACAGAAGTTCAGCCTGTGCCAGAGGAAGAAGTGGTTGAAGCAGAAATAACAGCAGTTGTCGAAATGGCGGCAAAATCAGTCATGCAGGCGGAAGAGCCGTACACAGCTGAGTCGGAAATCCAATCTGCGCCAGAGGAAGATGAAGTTGAAGCAGAAATAACAGCAGTTGTCGAAATGGCGGCAAAACCAGTCATGCAGGCGGAAGAGCCGTACACAGCTGAGTCGGAAATCCAATCTGCGCCAGAGGAAGAAGTGGTTGAAGCAGAAATAACAGCAGTTGTCGAAATGGTGGAAGAACCATTCATGCAGGCAGAGGAGTCGGATACAGTAGCGACAGAAGTTCAGACTGCACCAGAGGAAGAAGCCGCTGTTGTCGAAATGGCGAAAGAATCAGTTGTCCAGGTGGAGCCGTACACAATTGAGTCGGAAGTTCAGTCTGCACTAGAGGCAGAGGAAGTAATGGAGGCAGAAGCAGTAGTTACCGAAAGGGCCGAAGAACCTGTCATGGAGGCAGAAGAGCTGAGTATTTCCAACCCAGTAAGCGAACAATTGCGAGAGGCAAATGCAATTCAGCCAGCAGAGCAGACAATATTACTTGAAATGGAAAAAGTGGCAAGCGTTCCAGAAGAGGTGGAACCTGTTGTTCTAAATGCTGCTGAAAATAAGGCTTCTAATCATTCAGAAGCTGTTAGGTTAGATGAAAACTCTTCAAGTGAGCAAGAGACAGCCAAACATGGACAGCAGGAACAGGAAGTGGGAGATAAGCAGGCTAACGAGGCTGACCAAGCTCCGCCTGCCAAGAAAAAGGCTCTTCCTTTTAATGTGTTAATGCTAAATACTGATCGGAAATCTCTTGAAAATAAAAGAAAACAGCCAATAAGCAAACCAGTGCCTCAGCCTGAGCCTGTTAACGATGTGGCAGAAGAACCTGTGACAGAAGAAACAGCAGCTTCACTTGAGTCTGTTGCGGTGCAGGAAGAGCTGCCGTACTATGTCTTTCCTGAAGAGAATTTATTAAACCCGCCGATTTTCGATGTGGAGCATGACGGCTGGATCGAAGAACAGACTGAGCTCTTGAATCATACATTTAAGAACTTTAATGTTCATGCGAGAGTTGTTAATGTCACACAAGGGCCGTCTGTTACAAGATATGAGGTACAGCCAGAGCCTGGTGTGAAAGTCAGCAAGATCACCAATCTTTCAGATGACTTAAAGCTCAGCCTTGCTGCAAAGGATATTCGAATTGAAGCGCCGATTCCTGGCAAGCATACGATTGGGATTGAAGTTCCAAACCGGACAAGCAGACCTGTATTGTTAAGTGAGATTCTTAATAGCAATGAATTTAAAGAGTCTGCGTCTCCACTGACAGTTGCGTTAGGTCTCGATATTTCAGGTAAGCCGATTGTTACTGATTTGCGCAAAATGCCGCATGGATTAATTGCAGGAGCAACTGGTTCTGGTAAAAGTGTTTGTATTAACACAATGTTAGTAAGTCTGCTGTATAAGGCGAAGCCAGAAGAGCTTAAACTATTGCTGATTGATCCTAAGATGGTGGAGCTTGCTCCATATAATTACATTCCTCATCTGGCAAGCCCTGTTATAACAGATGTTAAAACAGCAACAGCTGCCTTAAAATGGGCCGTTGAGGAGATGGAGCGGAGATATGAGCTGCTTGCACATGCAGGTGTAAGGGATATAACTAAATTTAACCAGCTTGCAGAGGAGCATAAACAATATGCGGATAAGCTGCCGTACATTGTTATCATTATTGATGAGCTTGCAGATTTAATGATGATGGCCCCTGCAGATGTAGAGGAAGCCATCAGCAGGATTGCCCAAAAAGCAAGAGCATGCGGTATCCATTTGTTAATCGCGACACAAAGGCCGTCTGTTGATGTTATTACAGGACTGATTAAGGCAAATGTACCGACAAGAATCGCATTCTCTGTATCGTCTCAAATCGACTCAAGAACAGTCATTGATATAAGCGGTGCAGAAAAGCTCCTCGGTAAAGGGGATATGCTTTTCTTAGAAAACGGGACATCAAAGCCAGTCCGCTTACAAGGGACATTTGTTTCAGATGAGGAAATTGATCAGGTTGTTGCACATGCTAGAAGAGAAAGAAAACCGGAATACTTGTTTGAGCAAGAAGAGCTTCTTAAAAAAGTCCAGATGTCTGAAGAGGAAGATGAGCTGTTTTATGAGGCATGCGAATTTGTGATTGAGCAAGGCGGTGCTTCAACTTCAAGCCTGCAAAGAAACTTCAAAATCGGCTATAATCGTGCAGCAAGACTTATTGACATGATGGAGAAACACGGGTATATTTCAGAGGCAAAAGGCACAAAACCAAGAGATGTACTCATTACGGAAATGGAATTTTTGCAGCTTCATGACACGGAACAACATTAATTTTTCATAAACTGTCTGTATCACTAATATAAATCCTTTCAGTAGGGAATATGATTGATACATAGTTTTTCTCCATAAAAGATGGTATAATGAATAAATGTGAGTGAAAAAAGGAAAAAAAAGTTAAATCTGGCCTGATTGGATATTACCTTGTTTTAGCATTTTCTTTAAAAAGGTAATATCCCTTTATGAGGCCCATAGTGGCGAAATTTATGCTATGAGCAAATTATAGGTTCATTTCATATACTGTGTAAAAGATATACGATAGTTGGAGGTTCTTTATATGACTATTTACCACTTCGTAGGTATTAAAGGGTCAGGGATGAGTGCACTTGCACAAATCCTGCATGATATGGGATTAAAAGTTCAAGGTTCAGATGTAGAAAAGAGATTTTTTACACAGGTGGCTTTAGAACAGTCAGGAATTAAAATTCTTCCTTTCTCAAAGGAAAATATTCAGCCGGGAATGAATGTCATTGTGGGCAATGCTTTCCCTGATACGCATGAAGAAGTTGTGGAAGCAAACGCACTGGGTCTTCCAGTTGTCCGCTACCACCGTTTTTTAGGCGACTTTATGAAGCAGTTCACGAGTGTGGCTGTGACAGGCGCCCATGGTAAAACATCCACAACAGGGCTGCTTGCTCATGTGATAAAAGGCGCGAAGCCGACAGCATATTTAATTGGGGATGGAACAGGAAGAGGTACGGAGAATGCGGAGTACTTTGCATTTGAAGCATGTGAGTACAGAAGACACTTCTTATCTTACTTCCCAGATTATGCCATCATGACGAATATTGATTTTGATCATCCTGATTATTTTGCGAATGTTGATGATGTATTTTCTGCCTTCCAGGAAATGGCTTGGCAAGTGAACAAAGGAATCTTTGCTTGTGGTGATGATGAACAGCTTCAAAAAATTCAAGCAAAAGTGCCTGTTGTGTTCTACGGATTTGACGATGAAAATGATTTCCAAGCAAGAAATGTTGTAAAGTCAACAGAAGGTACGACGTTTGAAGTATATGTAAGAAATACTTACTATAATACATTCTCAATTCCGACATTTGGCAACCATAATATTTTAAATGCACTTTCTGTTATTGCTTTAAGTCATTACGAAGATTTGGATGCAAGCATTGTGCAGGAACGCTTAATGTCATTTGAAGGTGTAAAACGCAGATTCTCTGAAAAACAAATCGGAGATCAAGTAATCATTGATGATTATGCACATCATCCAACGGAAATCAAAGCGACGGTTGAAGCTGCAAGACAGAAGTATCCGGACAGAGAGATTGTGGCAGTATTCCAGCCGCACACATTCTCACGTACGCAAACTTTCTTAAATGAATTTGCTGAAAGCTTAAGCTTGGCTGATTCCACTTATTTGTGTGAAATATTCGGATCTGCAAGAGAAAACCATGGCAAGCTTAGCATTGAAGACTTGGCAGAGAAAATTCCAGGCAGCAAAGTCATTTCAGAAGAAAAAATTGAAGCACTGAAAGCACACGAAAAGAGTGTTATCCTATTTATGGGTGCTGGAGATGTTCAGAAATTCCAAGAGGCGTATGAAAAATCGCTTGTGTAAATAGTATAAAAAAGATGCTGCTAAAAGCAGCATCTTTTTTTTGTCATTTTATTTAAGGTTTTCTGGATTCAATGACTCCAGTTCAGGTATAACAAATCTTCCATCCTTACGAATAAGCACACCGTCGAAATAAATTTCTCCTCCGCCATAATCAGGTCTTTGAATATTGACCATATCCCAATGAATATTAGAATGATTGTCATTGAATGCATCATCATAGCATTGTCCTGGTGTGAAGTGGAAGCTTCCATCAATTTTTTCGTCAAACAGAATATCCTGCATTGGATGAAGAATATATGGATTTACCCCAATCGCAAACTCCCCAATAAATCTTGCGCCCTCATCTGTATCAAGGATTGCGTTCAAGCGTTCTGTATCATTAGAAGTTGCTTCAATGATTTTGCCATCCTTGAATGTAAGCTTAACCTGCTCAAACGTGAATCCTTGGTATGGAGATGGTGTATTATAGGTAAGCGTTCCGTTTACAGAATTGCGCACAGGAGCAGTATAAACTTCCCCGTCAGGTATATTCATTTGGCCAGAGCACTTGATGGCAGGAATATCTTTAATAGAGAAAGTCAAATCAGTTCCAGGGCCAGTAATTTTTACTTCATCCGTTTTGTTCATTAGATCAACAAGACTATCCATTGCTTTATCCATTTTGCCATAGTCTAGATTGCAGACATTAAAGTAGAAATCTTCAAATCCATCTGTGCTCATTTTTGCAAGCTGGGCCATAGATGGACTTGGGTAACGAAGCACAACCCATTTTGTCTTCGGAACACGAATTTCCCTGTGGACTTTCTTTCCGATTGTAGAGCCTTCGATTTTCATTTTTTCAGCAGGAACATCTGCATGTTCATTAATATTGTCACCTGCACGAAGTCCAATATAAGCATCCATTTGGCTCATTACATTCGCTTCAAAGGCAGCCATCATTTCATATTGTTCTTCTTGGGCACCTAATAGCAATGATCTGTTCACATCATTATCCTTTAATGAAACAAATGGGTATCCGCCTGCAGCATATGCTTCCTTCACAAGAGCTTTGACTAGCTCCTTTTGCAAACCGAAGTTTTCAATAAGTACTTTTTCTCCTTTTTGCAATCGAATAGAGTAATTAATTAAGTTTTTAGCTAACAGCTCAATACGTGGATCTTTCATAAAATGCCTCCTATATTATTAAAAAATTTCGACTCTTCTTTGTATGTAGATACGTCGAACCCCCGATTATGTGGTCAACTATATTATTGTACCCTAAAAAATATTTTTCTTAAATAATATTGTCTGAAATAACCTAAACTAGGGGAGTCTTTTGACACAAAAGTTATAGGATGAATTTACCTGTTTTATTTGTTTCTGACTGTTTTTCCAACTATAATAGAAGAAAGGTTTAGGCATTCGCCAAATTGGGAAAAACATTGAAAAAGCGGAGGTGTATAGTAAATGATTATTATTTTATATTGCAGTGTTGCATTGATTGCCATTGCTTTCACTATTTTGGTAATTTATGTTGCCAGAACATTGAAATCGTTACATATCACACTTGATAGTGTCTCCAAAACATTAGTTGGCCTTGAAAGACAGCTTGATGGTGTCACGAAGGAAACGACCATTTTACTGCATAAGACAAATGTTTTGGCAGAGGATATTCAGCAAAAATCAGAAAGCCTCAACAGTGTTGTCGATGCTGTTAAAGGTATTGGCACTTCAGTTAAAGGATTTAATGATTCTATTCAAAACATCAATCAAAATGTGGAGCAAAAGCTTGTCCACAATCAGGACAAGATTGCCCAAGTACTTCAATACAGCAAGATGTTCTTTAACATCAGAGATCAGTGGAAAGCTCGCAAAGCTGCTGAGAGTAACATAAAAGTAAAAGCTCATTAATTTTTTAGGAGGGGTAATGATGACAAGGGAATACGAAACAACAGTTGTAGAAAATGAAAGCTCAAACGGAAAAGACTTTCTGCTAGGTGCCATTGTAGGCGGAATTGTTGGAGCAGCGACAGCTCTATTCCTTGCTCCAAAGCCTGGTAAGGAACTGATTCAGGATTTGAATCAGCAGGCAGGACTTCTGAAAGAAAAAGGAATTGAGCTCTCTGGCACAGTTAAGGATAAAGGAACTGAGTATATCAGCATTGCTAAAGATAAGACAGGCAGCTTAGGCAATACGGTAACGAAGCATTCCAATGGTTTAATGGAGAAAGTAAAAAATCGAGGGAAAGACGAACAGCAGACAGATAATGCAGAAGCTGCTGCAGGTACGGAAACTGACGACCCTTTCAAGGGCGAGTATGATGAAATCCAAAAGAAACTGGAAGAAACAAAAAAAGCGTTTGATGAAACAGAAAGCAGATATAACCAATAATAAGGTGCCCCAGCTAATGGGGCTGCCTTTTTATGTAAATACAAAAACTGGAGGGAAATCCATGAAAAAAATTGAGACAGTAGAACAATTGGAAGAGGTTTTGAACAGCAGCAAGAAAGCATTCGTTGTGAAGCATAGTTTAACATGTCCGATTAGTGCGGCAGCATTTGACGAATATAACCAATATGCAGACACAAATAAAGATATCGATACCTATTATTTGGCTGTACAGGAGGCTAGACCGCTATCTAACTATATTGCTGAAACATTCGGAGTTAGACATGAATCGCCGCAAGCTTTGTTGTTCTCTGACCGTTCTGTTGTATGGAATGCATCACACGGTGGAATTACAGTCGACTCTCTTCAAGAAGCAAGTGCACAAGCATAAAAAAAGATGGCAACGGGATACTCCCCATGCCATCTTTTTTTTATGTTGCAGCAACCTTCCAGACAATGGAAAGGTCGTCACCTTTGTCGATAGGTGTTAAAAAGGTTGCTTTTTCCCCATTTTTCATCAGTTCAAAGCTTCCTTGGTTACTTTTTGGCATATCTATTTGCACATATGCAAATAAATCTTGGAATAAGAAGCCTTCAAAAGGTTTCTGTTCAATTTGAATTTTTTCGTTAGGATAAATTTTATCC
This sequence comes from Niallia laureatilytica, assembly GCF_046613985.1. NCBI lineage: Bacteria > Bacillati > Bacillota > Bacilli > Caryophanales > Bacillaceae > Niallia > Niallia laureatilytica. The sequence goes on from NZ_JBKKHP010000019.1 coordinate 30,149, forward strand.
TCTAGGTTTAATGCTTGCCCATTTCTTGAAACTTGAGCTAGCTGTTTGGAGAGGGTCAATTTCTTTCCATTAAAGGTGACAGGGAGCACTTGAACAAACAGCACCTGTCTTCTTTCCGCCAATTCTGAGACTGTTGGAATCTGCCTTTTTTCAATCATGATTTCATCGTTAGTATCAAAGCTGTGATTTAGCTTGGAGGGCAGTCCGTTTCGATAAAGCTTTCCGGAAAAAGCTGGAATGACAGTATCCTTTTCATTGATTTTTATTTGGAAAGGACGCAATTCCTCCAAAATATCGTATAATTCAAGACCTTCCAAGAGCTCTTGAATGGTATAGACTGTTACTACATCAATTACATCACGATCTTCTATCCATTTATCGAGAGAGGCTGCTTGCCCGTTGCAGAAAACTCTGTCACAAATTGTGTAATCCTTGCCATTAATGCGCACACTTCTGCCAGTATCTGAATCTAGCAAGCTCTTAATCTGTACTTGTGTCTGCTCTCCATCCTTGCCTTTTACCACTTTCAGACTTTGCCCGTTTTCGACTAAATCATCTAATGAACAAATTTCCCCATCTCTTGTAATGACAGGTCCTTCCCCATGGCTTCCTGGGATAGTAATTTTTTGCCCATTTAAAGAAATGATTTTTGCTATTCCCGGCTTGCCGTACAGTTTAGATACGGAGAGGCCAGAGGCAAGCAGACAGTCTCCAATTGTCAGCTTATTTACTTCAAACAGCCTGATAGGCTGTTCGTTCACATAAACAGTTTTATATTGCACAGGAGATTGACCTGCCGCTATCGCAATGCCTGCTGGTGTAACAAGCTCAGGTCCTTTAATAGCCGAATCCTCAAAGGTTAAGTTATTAATAGCATCAATGCCTCTAATTGCAACTCGGTTCGCAGGCAAATTTAACAGCTCTGCTATTTTTTCTTGAAGTGCAGGTGTTTGGCTACCTCCGCCGACAAGCATGACAGCCTTTGGTGACTGATGGTTATTCAGGAGCAGTATTTCCCGGCAAATGGCGTCTGCAAGCTTATCTAATGCAGGAGATATTTGCTTGATAACTTCTGCTCTGCTTATGTCTGTAGAAAAGCCAAGAATATCAGTAATCGTTATTTGCTCCAGTTCAGAGAGCTGTTTTTTGGCTGCTTCTGCTAATGGAAAATCCAATAAATATTGATCGCTGATTGCTTCTGTTATTTCATCCCCAGCGACAGGAACCATGCCATAAGCGATAACAGTGCCTTCATCAGTAATAGCAATATCGGATGTTCCTGCTCCAATATCTACAAGAGCGACATTTAATCTTCTCATAGATGGAGGAATCAATACATTAATGGCGGCAATCGGTTCAAGTGTCAAAGCCTCCATTTCCAAATCTGCCCTGTGCAATGCGGCAATCAATGATTCTACGACAACCTTTGGCAGAAAAGTAGCAATGATCTCTACCTTTGCAACATTCCCCTGCTGGTCAATCAAGCTCCCCATTTCTTGTTCATCAAGTGTGTAACGAAGCACAGAATAACCAACACAATAATAAAATTGACTGTTTTCGCGACTGTTTTTTTCAGCAACCGCACTTTGTGCCTGCTGGACGGCCGCAAGCTCCATATGTAGAATATCCTGCTTAGTCATCATTGGTTTTCTTGCGATTTCTACCGTATAAGCAGCTTTTTCTGTTTTTAGTGCTCTCCCTGCTGCAGCTACACTGACTTTGCGGAGAGGACCATGTTTTTCTTCCATTTTAGTTTTAATTTCCTGAATGATTTTAGCTACTGCAAGGACATCATGTATTTGTCCGTCTAGCATTGCTCTTTCTTTATGCTCAATGGAAAGAATATCTGAAACATGATAATTATCACTATCAGCTTCAATGATAATGCCAACTACGGATCGTGTACCAATATCTAATGCAAATAATTTTTCTTTATTTTGCAAAAAATACACCTTCTTTTAATGAAAATGATAAAAAATGGGTTTATTGTGTACATAATAAATGTTATTGTTTAACTTATATTTACAGAAAAAATATGAATAAAAACGCTTTAGTGCTTAAAAGCGTTTAATTAATAAAGAAAAGTAGTGACAACCGAATAAAGTTGTTTTATAATAAACCCAATTAAAAGAAATGTAACATATTTTTTAGTTGGTATAAAGAATAATCGGCAGTTGTCCAAACAGGTTATAGAAAATACTGATTTGGATTATTGATAGAAGGGATGATGGAGATAGTGAGCAATAAAGAATTGGAAATGCTTCGTGACAGAATTGATGAGTTAAACTTAGAAATTTTAGAGAAGATTAACGAGAGAGCTAACTTAGTCCAAAAAATCGCACAAACAAAAGTGACACATGGAGCACATCGCTATGACCCTGTAAGGGAACGCAAAATGCTTGACGATATTTTAGCTAAAAACGACGGGCCGTTCGATAATGCAACGATTGCCCACTTGTTCAAACAAATCTTCAAAGCTGGTCTGCAGCTGCAGCAAGAAGATGACAGCAAAGCACTTCTTGTTTCCCGTAAAAAGAAACCGGAAGATACAATTGTTGATATTAGAGGAACAAAAATTGGCGATGGAGTACCTAAATTCGTCTTTGGTCCATGTTCAGTTGAGTCATATGAGCAAGTTGCAAAAGTTGCTGAAAGTGTAAAAGCAAAAGGTTTAACATTGCTTCGTGGAGGAGCGTTTAAACCAAGAACATCTCCTTATGATTTCCAAGGTCTTGGTGTAGAAGGTCTAAAAATCCTAAAGCGTGTTGCTGATGAATACGATCTTCGTGTAATCAGTGAAATCGTAAGCCCACAGCATATTGAAGAAGCATTGGATTACATTGATGTTATTCAAATCGGTGCTCGTAACATGCAAAACTTCGAGTTATTAAAAGCAGCTGGTAGTGTGAAGAAGCCTGTATTGCTAAAAAGAGGACTTGCTGCCACAATTGAGGAGTTCATTAACGCAGCTGAATATATTATTTCTCAAGGTAATGACCAAATCATGCTTTGTGAACGCGGTATCCGCACATACGAACGTGCTACAAGAAATACCCTTGATATCTCTGCAGTACCAATCTTAAAACAAGAAACACATCTTCCTGTATTTGTTGATGTAACACACTCAACTGGAAGAAAAGATTTGCTGTTGCCTTGTGCTAAAGCAGCACTTGCAATCGGAGCAGACGGCGTTATGGCTGAGGTTCACCCGGATCCTGCAGTTGCTCTGTCAGATTCTGCACAGCAAATGGATATTCCGCAATTCGATGAGTTCTACAAATCAATTCTTGAGTCACCATACGTAAGAGCATAATTTTTTGAAAAAAGCAGATGGATGATACCATCTGCTTTTTTGTTTGCTCTTTCATTAGGTATAAGTTTGTTGGAAAATGTCTATAAAATGAGTAGTGATAATAGGTATCACGGGCATTTTAGATTCATATATGTTAGAATATTTAGAAATGAAAACGCTCTGACAACAGGGCTAACCTTAATTAATTAAAAAAAACAGCTTTTTTGAAAAAAAATGAAAGCTTGTCATTGCGGCATTTGCAACGTTATCGTATGATTAAATACATAATCAGACAAGATTAGCTAAATTGAAACAAACAATGTTTAGGTTCTAGCTACTTGCCGTAAAATAAATATAGTGAATGTACGTTTAAAAGGAGTGTAGAACATGAATATTACAATATATGATGTCGCTAGGGAAGCGAGTGTATCAATGGCTACTGTTTCCCGTGTTGTAAACGGAAACCCGAATGTGAAACCTGCAACAAGGAAGAAGGTCCTTGAGGTAATTGACCGTTTAGGATACAGACCTAATGCTGTAGCGCGCGGTTTAGCAAGTAAAAAGACAACGACTGTAGGTGTCGTTATACCTGATATTTCAAGCACTTTCTATGCAGAGCTTGCTAGAGGGATTGAAGATATTGCAACAATGTACAAATATAATATTATTTTGAGCAACTCAGATCAAAATAAAGATAAAGAGCTTCACCTTCTGAATACAATGCTTGGAAAACAAGTTGACGGGATTGTATTCATGGGCGGTAACATTACAGAGGAGCATGTTCAGGAATTTGAAAAGTCTCCAGTGCCGATTGTACTTGCAGCAAGCGTTGAATCAAGCAAAAAGATTGCTTCTGTTAATATTGATTATGCGCAAGCAACTTATGATGCTGTTACTTCTTTTGTAGAAAAAGGACATAAGGTTATTGCACTAGTGCTGGGTTCATTAGAAGAGCCTATTAACAAGTTGCATAAGCTTGAAGGATATAAGCGAGCATTGGCGGATGCAGGCATTGCCTTTAATGAAGATCTTGTTGTAGAAGGAGATTACACATACGAATCTGGTATGGAATCATTTGACAAACTAATGGAATTGGCTGAAAAGCCTACTGCTATCTTCGTTGGATCAGATGAAATGGCAATCGGCGTTATCCACTGTGCAGAAGATAAAGGCTTTAAGGTTCCAGACGATTTTGAAATTATCAGTTCTGACAATACAAAGCTTACACTAATGGTAAGACCGCAATTAACAACTGTTGTTCAGCCGCTTTATGATATTGGCGCAGTGGCAATGAGGTTGTTGACTAAGTATATGAACAAAGAAACAGTGGAAGATGGCATCGTTGTATTGCCTCACCGTATTGAGTCTAGAGGATCAACAAAATAATAATTTTTCAAAAAAAGATGGCTTTGGTAGATGCCATCTTTTTTTGTTTTGCATGTCTTATTTCCCATTAATTACACCTAGTAATCATGTCTTTAGATTTATAAAATGAAGAAGTATTATATTGTTATTTTACTATTTTTATAACTAATAGATAGATAGTCATGGGTAATAGGGGGAAATAGATGAAAAAGATAATGTGTATGTTGCTTATTTGTGCTGTTGTAATTTCTGTCCTTTCACCACAAATAAAGGCGGAAACAGTCCCAATGTTAGAAGTGAAGCTTGTCAATTATCTCGGCAATAATTCTTCCATTACGGTTGTTTTTAATGGAGAATATACCCTTTCCAACGGTAAAAAAGTCAGTGCAGGAACAGAGACTGTCATGAGTATTGTTAACAATGCGTTAAAACTGTCTACAAGCAAAGGACAGGTTCTTCTAGAGAATGGAACAATCACAGCAACTCCATTGAAAACAGATAGCTCTCTAGCATTAAATGGCCGCAGCTATTATGGGTCCTTCCAATTTGTATTAGAAAAAGACACGAAGAATAATAAATTGTATATTCGTCCAATCAATAAAATTGATATAGAAACATATTTAAGGGGTGTCGTTCCGCAAGAAATGCCAGCACTGTGGACCATGGAAGCGTTAAAGGCGCAAACAGTAGCAGCAAGAACATACGCCTTAAAACATATAAATGATGCAAATATGGTGGATACTATTGCAAAGCAAGTGTATGGGGGGATTACAGGAAGTCATTCTCGCAGCGATACAGCTGTCAAGGAAACAGAAGGGCTTGTCCTGAAATACAATAATACGTTAATAGATGCAGTATTTTCTGCAAGCAATGGGGGCAAAACAGAACTAAACAGCAGTGTTTGGGGAGGAAATGCAGTTCCTTATTTTGCAGTAGAAGAGGATGCGTATGATTTTCACCCATCTACAAAGGAAAAGTTCCCTTGGGTAATCCAACTAAAACAGCAGCAGGTGACAGACAAGCTGGATTTGGATGCGGCTGACACATGGTGGACATCTGTGAAGGAAGCAGATGCAGACCAGCAAGTGCTGAAAAATATGAAAACCTGGTTGAAAACAGAAGGCTATACAAGTGATGTTAACAAGATAAAAATCTCCACAATTTCAAAGCTGGAACTCGATTTAAAAGCATTGTCAGCTGGTGGGAGAGTTTCTAAAGGATCTGTAAAGGTTGAATATCTGCTGATAAAAGCTGATGGCAAGACTGCTGAAAAGAAAACACTAGAATTAAATGGTGTTCCAGCATCAAAGATTCGGGCGATGGTTGGCATCGACAAAATGCCAAGCTATTTAATTGATGTTTCTGAATTAAAGAACGGAATAATTTTTATTAAAGGCCGCGGAAATGGTCACGGTGTAGGCCTTAGTCAGTATGGCGCCAAAAACAGAGCAGAGGCTGGACACAATTATAAACAAATACTACAGTTCTATTATCCCCGTACCACTCTTGTTAAGGAATATAGTAATGCAAGCAGTAACTCGAACACATCAACTAACAAAACAGTAAAGAAAGATACTGTTGCACCTGTTATTTCAAGCTTTAAAGCTAATACCGATTACAAGAAGAATACAGTTAAGCTGTCCATGAAGATTAATAAAGCTGGCAAAACGACCATTATAATGAAAGACTCAAAAGGAAAGACGATCTCCACATTAGCCAATAATAAAGCAGTGAAATCTGGCTCTATTTATGCTGATTGGAATATCAGCAAAATAGCAAATGGCAATTATACTGCTGAAATCACGGCAGCAAACTTGGACGGATATAAGAAAACCATTAAACAAAAAGTAACGATTTCAAAGCCTGCTAAAGAGAAAAAAGGCAGTGTTAAGGCATCAGTGCTAAATGTAAGACAAAAGCCAAGCACCTCTTCAAAAGTGATGACAAAACTAAAGAAAAAGCAAACAGTTATCATTCTTTCACAGCAAGGGACATGGTATAAGGTGAAATCAGGCTCAAAGACCGGCTATGTTTCTGCTAAATATATAACAGTATTAAAATAAAAAAAGACGTTCCGTTAAACGGAACGTCTTTTTTGCAGCAAGATCAAGTATTATCGCTTTTTTCTTCCTCACTTGCAGCGTTAGAGTCTTCTTTATCTGAATCAGTTGATTCATCATTTGTCTGTTCTTGCTTGTTTTTATCCTCGTTCGAAGCTTCTGTTTTATTCTCTTCCTTTTTCTCTGTGTTTTTCGCCGTATCTGCTTTCGCTTTAGAGTTTTCATCTTTTTTAGCGCTTGTCTTATTGCCGACTTCTATCTTATTAGAGTTAGAAGATTCTTTACCAGCAATATCAACTGCTTTCACAATATAAGCCCCGCTGCCAGCTCTATAGGAGAGACTGTCACTCGCTTTAATGCTTGCGACCTTTTTGCCGTTTTGATACACACGATAGCCGATAACATCTTTTTCCCCGGATCTTGACCAGGTGATCGTGTTACCGCTGCTGCTGATTTTTGGAGCTCCTGGAGCTTTTCCGTTGTCCGTTATTTTATTTGATGGAACAACGACATTTTTCAGCGCTGTGTTATTTTGAATCAAGGTACTAGGATCCGTTACAGTAATTCCAAACAGTTTTTCAATATAGTCAGGATTTAATATAACTCCATTTTCAGCAAATTCACTTGGTGTGGAGTCTAAAGCCATATATTTCGTATCGCCAATCTGCACATATTTCCCTGCAACGATACTGTCATCTGTCTTGTTCGGAACAGCATTTGCTTTAAATAAATCTGTTGTAACAAGTCCCGCTTTTGAACATCCCTCTGAGGCAAGCAAACCAGAAAGGGAGCAGACAGATCGTCTGACAATTCCGCCTGGCATTGTAAAGCTTTCAGACGGGTCTACAAGCTTCGAATCGACATCGTAAGCAGCATTCATTAAATCTGCCCATAAATAGTTATTACGCATGCTGTAGCTCATCGTCCCGGAACTCTGGAGTGATTTAGGTGTGTCATAACCTGTCCATACCCCGAAGGAAACATTCGGGTTAGTAGCCACAAACCAGGAATCCTTAAATTCCTGTGTTGTTCCTGTTTTTCCAGCCCAGTCAGAGCTGAACTTCAAGCGGCTTTTAACTGCCGTAGCGGTTCCTTGATTAATAACATCCCGCATCATATCGATAGTTAAATAAGATGTTTGCGGGCTGAATACTTTCACTTTGTCTGCTTTATGCTTATAGATAACTTTTCCGTCTTTATCAACAATTTTATCAATCATATAAGCATCAACGAACTCTCCGCCATTTGCAAATGTTGCAAAGGCATTCGTATTTTCCTCAACAGAGACGCCGTTTGTTATTCCCCCAATAGAGGTTGCTCTGTTAGAATAATCGGCATCTGTTAATGTTGAAAAGCCCATTTTTTCTAAGTAGGTAGCAGGCTTTTGCGGCAGAATTTGAGCATAAGCCTTTACCGCAGGGACGTTATAAGATTTAGCGAGTGCAACCCTTGCTGTTACAAGACCATGAAACTGGAAGTCATAGTTGTTCGGCCAGACTGTCCCAGGTCTTGCTGGGTCCAGAGCCAAAGGTACATCAGGAAGAACTGTTCCAGGTGAAAGTGTTCCTAATTCAATGGCAGGACCGTATACGAGCAGCGGCTTCATTGTGGAACCGTTCGGTCTTGGGGCTGTGCTATGGTTTGTAGCTTCTCTGTCATAATCTCTTCCTCCGACAAAGCTGATAATAGCACCAGTCTTATTATCAATCAGCACCGCACCTGTTTCTACAGGCTCCATGATAGTTTTCTTTTCTCCTGTTTCGCTGTTTGTAACAGTTTGTGGTTTATCAGGACCGTAATATGGGTATTTAGCTACTACATCCTGAAATTTATCATACATTTTTTTATTGATTGTACTGTGAATTTCATAGCCGTTCTGATGGATTTGGCGATCAGCCAGCTCATAATACTGCTCTTCCAGAACTTCATCTTCCTCTAAATCCTTCGCATTATAGCCGTCTTCTTTTGCAAGCATTTCAGCGATGATTTGGGTCGCTCTATTTTCAATTTCGTAAGTAACCCAAGGATATTTTTCAGTCGGACTTGCCTCAGGGCTCGCGAAATCCTTTGTTATATCATAGGCAGATGCTTTTTCGTACTCTTCTTTTGTAATTTTATGCTGGTTGTACATTCTTGTCAGAACCGTCTGCAGTCTTTCCAAACCAGGTTCTAAATTCTTTTTGACTGTTCCATCTTGGGTGAACGGAGTATAGCCGAACGGACTTTGCGGCAGTCCAGCGATAAATGCTGCCTGCGGCAATGTAAGATCTTTTGCTTCCACCCCAAAGATTCCTTTTGCAGCAGACTGTACACCGGCAATATTTCTGCCAGAGGCATTTCTGCCGAAAGTAGACACATTTAAGTATGCTTGAAGAATCTCCTCTTTAGAGAAAAATTTCTCCAGCCTTAATGCGAGTAATATTTCCTTTGCTTTTCGTTCAAAGGAAACTTCATTCGTTAAAATCTGGTTTTTGATAAGCTGTTGTGTTAAGGTGCTTCCTCCAGACTGTGTGGAGCTGTTAGAAACTTCCTGAACCAATGCTCTCATTATCGCTTTAGGAACTACACCATCATGCTTATAGAAGTTCTCGTCCTCTGTGGCAACGATCGCATCCACTAAATATGGTGATACATCCTCTATTTGCACTTCTTCTCGTTCTAAATCTGTCGGCAGTTTTCCTAAATAAACGTTATCGGCAAAATACAGTTCGGACGTTTCTTCATAATTATAAATGTCCTTTTGCATCGTCTTGTAGGAGCGGATAGGTTCCTCCTTAACAAGAGAAGCAAAATAGCCTGCACCGATTCCTCCAGCAAAAGCACCGCCGACTATCAGTAGAATAATGAATATCAATATAATATTCCAAGAGACTTCATAAGTGATACGAGCTCTTTTGGCGGTTTTTTTATTGGTGAAGAAGCTTAGGAAACCATGGAGATAGTTTTTCCACTTCGGGCTTTCATTCATATGGTATCATTCCCCCTAAAATCACATACATTATAGCATAAAGCAATGGGCAATATGGACAATGTTCGATAATTTCCAACCTTTTTCGCAAAAGCATTTGACATGCTACGTTCTTTTATGGTAAAAATAACTCAAACTAATATTGATTCGTTATTGCGTTGATGGGAATAAGTAGTTCTTTTATCACTATACTAAGAGAGCCATTGGTTGGTGTGAAATGGCATATATAAAAGGATGAATTACCTCCCGTAGCTTCTGTTGGGAAATCCTCATATGGGTTAGTAGCAGCAGACGGTTGTGAGCCGTTATCTTTTTTAAGTGGAGAGAAGTTTTCTTTTCTCAATTAGGGTGGTACCGCGCTAAAAAAGCGTCCCTGCATATTCATGCAGGGACGCTTTTTTTTGTTCCAGAAAAAAAGAGCCGCACAAAAAGCACGCGCTGTTAATAACAATCAAAAGGAATAACGAATGGAGGAATTATAGTGAATTTACTTGAGGATTTACATTGGAGAGGCATCGTTTACCAGCAAACAGATGAAGAGGGCTTAAAAGATGTTTTAGCTGACGAAAAAATCAGCTTATACTGCGGGGTGGACCCGACTGCAGACAGCATGCATATCGGACACTTGCTGCCGTTTTTGACATTGAGACGCTTCCAAAATGCAGGACATACACCAATCGTGCTTGTCGGCGGAGCAACAGGTCTTATTGGTGATCCGAGCGGAAAGAGCGAAGAAAGAAATCTGCAAACACTAGATGCAATCGGACATAACGTTAAATGTCTGCAAAAACAGCTCGAGAAAATATTTGATTTCGGTGGCGATAATGGTGCGGTGATGGTTAATAACTATGACTGGGCTGGCAAGATGGATATCGTTACATTCCTAAGAGATTACGGCAAGCATATCGGCATCAATTACATGCTGGCAAAAGACACAATCTCCTCAAGATTGGAAACAGGTATTTCCTTTACAGAATTTACTTACACAATCTTACAGGCCCTTGATTTCTTGCATCTTTACGAAAACCATAACTGTAAGCTGCAAATTGGCGGCAGTGACCAATGGGGAAATATTACGACAGGATTAGAGCTTATCCGTAAAAATAGTGCAGAAGGTGCAAAAGCTTACGGATTAACGATCCCGCTTGTAACGAAAGCTGATGGAACTAAATTTGGTAAAACAGAAAGTGGTGCTATTTGGCTTGATCCGGAAAAGACTACACCATATGAGTTCTACCAATTCTGGATTAATACAGCAGATGCTGATGTGATTAAATACTTGAAATTCTTTACATTCCTTTCAAAAGAAACAATTGAAGAATTGGAGCAATCATTACAGGCTGAAGCTCATTTAAGAAAGGCGCAAAAAGCTCTAGCTGAAGAAATGACAAAAATGATTCACGGCGAAGCAGCGTTAGAGCAGGCCATGAAAATTACGGAAGCACTTTTCAGCGGAGACATTAAAAACCTGACAGCATCTGAGATTAAGCAAGGCTTTAAGGATGTTCCAACATACAAGCATGAAGAAGGTGATGCAGTTCTAGTTGACCTGTTAGTAGCTGCTGGCATTGTATCATCGAAAAGGCAAGCTCGTGAGGACATAACAAATGGTGCTGTGTACGTCAATGGTGAGCGAAAGCAGGATTTGGACTATGTTTTAGGTGAAGAGGATCGTATTGAAGGACAGTTCACCGTTATTAGAAGAGGGAAAAAGAAATACTACTTAATTCAATATTAATAAATGAAAGCTTCTTGGACTGTTTGTCCAAGAAGCTTTTTTATAGTGCCGACTTATTCTCTAAATAGAAAATAATTTTCTGTGGTACAAGTCCCTGCCGCTGAATACATTAGAAGTAAATATACATATGCGGAGGGATTTATGGGTACTTTTTTTCCTTATATATTATTAGGTGTTTCATTGGCGGCACCTGTTGGTCCTGTTAACGCTGCACAATTGGACAAGGGAATCAGAAATGGTTTCTTTCATGCCTGGGTGTTCGGGCTTGGTGCATTGGCGGCTGATGTCATTTATATGATGATGGTTTATTTTGGAGTAAGTCAGTTTATAAACACACCATTTATGAAAACCTTTTTGTATTTGTTCGGTTTCTTCGTACTGACGTATACCGGAATAGAAAGCTTGATTAATACAGCCAAAATTAATGTGACAGAAAGGAATAAACAGGACAATTCTTTGTTTAAGTCGTTTTTTTCTGGGTTTTTAATGTCTATTTCCAATCCTTTAACCATTCTCTTCTGGCTTGGAATATATGGCTCTGTATTGGCAAAATCAGCAGAGAGCTTTTCTAATAAGTCCTTCATATTATGCAGCTTGGCTATTATCTCAGGGATTTTATTATGGGATCTCATAATGGCCCTCATTTCAGGCATTGCAAGAAGGCTGCTTCATTCTAATATGCTGTATGTAATTTCTGTTTTGTCATCTTTATCAATGATTGGTTTCGGACTTTATTTTGCTTACCAAGCATATAAGGCTTTATTCTGAGTAGGTAAATTTTTGTAAACAGACGATTGACTGCATGGATTGTTCAAATCCATGCAAAATATGTTTTGTATCACAGAAAACACAAAGCCGGAAGTTCTAGGAGGATAATGATGCAAAACTCAATCAATGGAATGCAGCAAATAAACCAATGCAGACAGATTGTTCAACACTTAATTCAAAAGCATCTTCCTATCCTTCTAACAACATGTATCAACAATAATAAATAGAAGAAATGGAGGAATTACGATGAAAAAAACACAGAATGCTCCTGTAGCGGGAAAAACCTACGAAACAGAAGACTATCAAAAGAACGATGTTGTCTCAAAAGGGCTTGCTGAGACCCATGAGCAATCATCAGATACCTATACAGAAGGCACTATTGACGGCGTGATGGAAAATGTCGCTGGAGAAGATATTCCCCTTCAAAATGACGGTCATAAAAAATAAGCAAATAAAGGAAGGTAGGAGAAGCATCCTGCCTTCCTTTATTTTTAAGGATGGAAGAAGGATGTAACTTTTTTAATATTTTATATAGCTGAAGACCTTGAATTAAATAAAAGAATATTCTTACAAAAAGAATAGTAGGAATTAAGAACTATTGAAGGAGGAAATTTATAGTTCTTTATAACTGATGTTATCTAAACAGCTTGAATTTACAGGTAGATTCAGTCAAAATTTGTTATATATTGTCGACATTTGAAGAAAGATTATCCTTTTTTGTATCCGTTTACCCTTGTTAGAATAAATTTCTATGGAAATTATTAAAGGGGTAGTTTACATATGAGTATTCATTTAAATGAACAAATTGAAATGCTGAGAGAGAATATGATTTCAACAGGAATGGCAAAGGGGTTCACTTCTAAAGAAACAATTTTACTTAGTAAGAGATTAGATAATTTAATGAATTTACAAATGATGATACATAAAGGAGAAGCAGCTTCTTGAATTGAGGCTTACATATAAAAAATAAATCGAAGGAAGATGAACGTTGCAAGAAAACTTAATGACATTATATGATTATGACAAAGCATATGTAAGAAATGTATTGAAACGGGAAAGAGATTTTAAGGTTCCTGCTAAAGGTGGTCCGCTTCGAATTAAAAGTACAGAGCTAGTTGAGTGGCTGATAGAAGAACAGTCCAAGGATGAAATAAGGAAGCTTGTGACAATGATGAAAGCCATCAGAAAACGAAATGCTTCTGTGAGGACATTAATCGAGACTATAGCGATAGGCTTGATAAAATAATTGGAATGCAGAAGACCTGGGGGGGTCTTTTTTTTATGGGGAAGGAGCAAAGGCAGTGGTGAGAAAATTGGGGATCGCTAAAACGCCTTTGCTCCTTATTAGACTTATAGCCGTATTTTTCGGAATTAAACATTGGGCAGTATCAAAGAAGATGACAAAAAAGCCTCAGAAATTGCAGTAATTTCTGGGTCTTTTAGATGCTTTATTAACAGAATTATTTGTACTTTCTTATAAAGGATTCATGATTTAAGCCTTCACAAAAGTTGTGAAGGTCTTTTTATGTTCTTTTTTAAAAGCTAATAATTTCTTGAAATGAACAAACAGCAAGAAGTTACCTAATAAGGAGAATGTGACTTCTAAAAAATTATTAGGCAAAATTAGCTTTCTGTTACAATAATGTACCTATTAATTATACAAGTCATTTAGTCAAAGTGGATAAAACATGATCGATAACAAAAAGAAGATACAACGATATAAAGAATTAATGCATTGATAAAAAATGCAGTTCCAGTATTGATATTTTTCACAACAACTAAAGATAGGAAAAACAAATTAGAGAAATGGTGTAAAGGGAAGGGTTTTAGCTTTCAAGTTAAACTATTTACTGAAATATAGAGGATGTGTCTGTCCACACTAATAATTCAGTCCCAATATAAGCCCCAATACATCATTCTACGAAGCGTAATAAAAAAACCCCAGAAAGCGTTGATACAACGCGGTTTCTAGGGTTTGATAATGCTGTATTAGCAAATCTATTAACGAGAGTAGAACTCAACGATAAGAGCTTCGTTAATTTCAGCTGGCAATTCAGAACGTTCTGGTAAACGAGTGAATGTACCTTCTAATTTATCAGCATCGAAAGTCAAGAAATCAGGTACGAAGTTGTTCACTTCAACTGCTTCTTTAACAATATCAAGATTACGTGATTTTTCACGCAATGTGATTGTTTGACCTGCTTTTAGACGGTATGATGGGATATCAACACGTCCACCATCAACGATAACGTGACCGTGGTTAACAAGCTGACGTGCTTGACGACGTGTACGAGCAAGACCTAAACGATAAACAACGTTATCAAGGCGAGATTCTAGAAGCGCCATGAAGTTTTCACCGTGTTTACCTTTCATTTTGCCAGCAATATCGAATAAATTACGGAATTGACGCTCATTTACACCATACATATGACGTAATTTTTGCTTTTCCTGTAATTGTAAACCGTATTCTGATAATTTTTTGCGTTGGTTTGGACCATGTTGTCCTGGAGCGTAAGGGCGTTTATCTAACTCTTTGCCAGTACCGCTTAAAGAAATTCCAAGACGACGAGAAAGTTTCCAACTTGGACCTGTATAACGAGCCATTGATGACTCCTCCTTCATGTTTTTATTTTGTAAAATAAAAACAGATGCAACTAGCCTTTATGTTTATTTTGTCTTCATGTACCTTCGCCCTAGCAGCTAAGGGTTACACAATACACCATCAAAAAAGCTTTTGAGGAACAAAATAAAGCAACAAAGTGATTTGCATATGCTGCAATATTTTACACAAAGAATATTATATGATTTCAACTGCCTAAAAGTCAAGCTAAGATTTATTAATTTTATGCTAGTAGAAATTTACCTTTATAGGAGCAGGAAAATTTTATGCTCTTGTATTCTCATTACAGCGCCTTGTGATATAATTGTTTTACTTTACTATAAGAATTGTCCGATAATTTAAGTATATAAAATTCCTACTTTTGGATTAGGCGAAAAGTATCTGTTGTTTATATAGGACTGGATGTTGCTAACTTTAGTCTAGCACTAAGTCTTGTCATTATAAAATTAAATAGAAGACAGCGGCAATATCTTTGGATAAATTGGGAAAAATACAATGAATAGTTAGATGAATAGGTGATAATTAGATGGATATGCTTGACCACCAATCAATAGTAAAGCTAAAAAGTCGTTTCTTTGATCTCTTTGATATAGAAAGTAAAAGCTTTAATTACGAAATAATTCTGCGAGAAATGCTTTATATTATTAAAAATTTTTTGCATGCTGCAGAAGTGACTTACTATAGTGCTAATGAGTGGAACGATGAATGGGCTGTGGAGGCGTCAACAAACCCAACAGTTGCAGCATCCATCCTTCCGTATACAGTAGATATAAAAAACAGGCTGCTGACAAGAGCAGTCAGCAAAAAGCCAATTGGTATTGATGAATTAGAAGAGTATGATTTGTTAATTCCTTTAAAAAATAAAGATGGCTTTTATAATTTTTTTGTTGTGAGATTAAATGAATCCGAACAAAGCAAATCACTTGGTGATGACTGTCTGTATAAGCTGATAAGTGAAGAATTTAGTTACTATATAATAAAGGTTCAAAATTTACTGGAAGTGGTTGCAGAGGAGAAAAGATATAAAAAACTCTTCAAGGTAACCGAAAAATTCCACTCCTCCATGAATACAGAAGGGGTTTTGCGGGCGATTATCAATACTTTAAAGGATATCTATCCATCGCTCGGCTATTATCTGTTATTGTCTCATGATAATAACACACATGGAGATCTGCTCATTAAGGATTTGGAATATGACAGCTCAAACCTTGCTGCGATGGAAGCCTACGTAACTGGTGAGATCCAGTTTGAGTATCTTCAAGAGGGCAGAAATTCGATACTATATGCTCCTTTGAAAGGAAAGCAAGGGGTATACGGTGTTTTGCAAGTAATTGCTGAAAACTCGGTTAAGTTCCCTAAAAAAGAAGTAGAGTTCATTTCTCTGCTTGCTAATACTGCGGGTGGTGCACTTGAAAACGCACAGCTGTATCAGCAGTCGAAAAAACTGGTGTCTGATCTTCAGCTTATTAATGAAGCGTCCCATCGGTTAAACGCTAATCTAAGGCTTAATGAAATGATGACATATATGTCGAATCGAATATCAACAAGCTTTGAGGCTGAAGAGGTAGGATTTATTTTATTTTCCGCTGAATCAAATACAGTGACTGTCTTAAACGGAAGCACGGACTTTTTCTGCTCAAAAGCTGCTGAAAGTTATATCCAGTATTTTAAAGAAAAGATTAAACAAGAAAAAGACTCTTTGTTTTTAGGAGATTTCAGTATGCCTGCCGAAGAGGATGCTGTTTTCAAATCGATTATGGCAGTGCCGATGATGCAAACAGGCATTTTAAAAGGTTTTTCTATCGTGATGCATCAAAAGCCGTATCATTTTTCATTTGATACTTTTAAGCTGCTGCAATCACTTATCCATCATTCTACATTAGCACTGACTAATTCTATGCTTAGAGAAGAGCTAGAAAAGATGGTCGTCACAGATCATCTAACAAAACTTTATTCCAGAAGCTTCTTAGATGAAAAGCTAGAAAGGTCCCTTGTAGAGGATGCAGAAGGTACATTCATTCTCATTGATATTGATAACTTTAAAGCAGTTAATGATACGTATGGACATCAAGTCGGTGACGAAATTATTATTCAGGTTGCTAATATCATCTTAGAAAACATTCGAGCGACAGATATTGGAGCAAGATGGGGCGGTGAGGAGCTCGCAATCTACTTGCCAAGAGTTCCGCTCCAAGTAGGGGTTGCTATTGCAGAAAGACTTGTGGAAAAAGTCAGGAAAAGCTCTGCCCCGCCTGTGACTATTTCCTGCGGGGTCTCCTATTGGATGAGACATAAGAAGGAGAATTACCATGCACTCTTTAAGCGTGCAGACAAAGCGCTGTATATTGCTAAGGAAACAGGGAAGGACCGAGTCATCGTCCAGGACGCATTCTTGCAAAAATAATGCTTGCTTCAAAAAGAAAACACCCCGAAACGTT